>JBDHTU010000019.1:0-17181 GCA_039808805.1 Micavibrio sp. | reverse complement strand
AAAAAAACTATGAAAAAGACGCCATTCTTGGGTTGTAAGGTCGGACGGCTCCGCCAGCAGGGCAGTGCAATATTCATAATATTGCTTGCGGTATTTCTGCTGGGCGCTCTTTATTATACCTTCGCCAAAAGCACCCGCGCCAATCTCGGCTTGATAGAAGCGGAGCGGAACGATGCCGCCCAGATCGCGTCGACGGATTGCCAGACCGCCATCGCCGCCGCAACCAAACGGCTGCAGCTTCGCGGCTGCGGAACTCTTATTTCAAGTGCGCCGGACGGATCGAATGCGAATATCGGCGCGCCGACGGATGGATCCTGCTCTATTTATCACGTTAACGGGGGCGGTGTGAAAAACTGCCAAAATCTGGTGGTTTCTACCGATGCCTGTGACAATTCTCCGGCACCGGGGCAGGTATGCGCGGACGGCTCGATCTATGCGGGCCAGTCTCCGGATGGAAATGCGCCGATGTTTACCACGCCCGCGGATGGCGGTTCTTTTAGCTGGAATTCGGGCACGAGCGATTGGACCCTTACAAATACAAACGATTTCACGGATGGCGACGGAAACACGGCAATACTTGCCAGCACTGATTCTGATAACGCTATGCTCGGTGACCAAGTGCATAATGCTGCATTCTTTTGTAGCAATCTTAACGCATATGGTCATACGGATTGGTATCTGCCCGCGGTTGATGAACTTTTAGTCTTTTATGATAACGAAGCGGCAATAGGCGGCTTTGTTTCAGGTGAATACTGGTCCTCAACTGAAGGCTATCATCTTTCCAATGCCTATCGCGTTGATTTTTCAAGTGGAAATAATGACCAATGGAATAAGAATTACTCTATGCAAATTCGTTGCGCCAGAAAAGATTAAGTTTTCCGATTTTAGGCAATGTCGCACCGGTTTTTCCATTTTATTAACCAATACCGTGTATGGTTTAGAAAGGGCTAATATCCTTTCAAATTTTTCACAACGCTATCGCGCAGTTCAAAGGCCTTTGTAAGCTATGGAAAAAAAGTCTGATCGAAAAGAAAGCGGTCTCACCATCGAAAGCGATTACGGTGATATCGACATCAGCGGCATGAGCTTTGAAGACATGAAGCCTGCGAAGGTAGACGTGCACGCCGAAAAAACAATCGATCTTGAAGCGGCGATGAATGAAGAAATTGAATTTTCGTCATCGGCATCAGGCAAAAAAACGCAGGAAATTGCCGTCGTCGGTAAAAAGGGGATTCAGCGCGGCGGGGCCGAAGAAGACGGGGCCAGGGGCCGTATCGGCGACCGCCTGGTTTCGATGGGCATAATCACGGCGGACCAGTTGAATGTCGCGCTCCAGGAAAAGAAAATTTCCGGAAAAATGCTGGGCGAGGTGCTGGTCGATCTCGGCTTTATCTCGGATGAGGTGCTCAGCACATTCCTTGCCGAAACATCGGGCTTTGAAGTGTTCAATCCGAAGGTTACGGTGATCGATGGCGCGGCTCTGGCGTTGATTGAAAAATCCGTTGCCATCAAACACCAGATTTTGCCTGTCTCCATCGAAGGCAACGTGGCGTCGATCGCCATGTCCGACCCATATGATGTCGTGGCGATGGATACGCTGCGCCGTTTCCTGCCGAAAGGGATGACCGTAAAGCCTCTGGTGACGACGGCTGTCGTTCTTTCCGATGCGATCGATGCGGCTTACGGCTACGCCAGCAAGGTCAACGACATTCTAAAAGAACTGGAAAACGCCGACAGCAAAAAGATCGATGAAGTCGCCGGCCTGAGTGAGGATGAGGCTTACGCACATCCGATCGTGCGCCTTGTCAACGCGCTGATTTCCGAAGCTGTGAAAATTCACGCCTCCGACCTTCACTTTGAACCGGAGGAAAACTTTGTCCGCCTGCGCCTGCGCGTGGACGGCGATCTGTTCACATCGCAGATCCTGCACAAGCAGCACTGGAACGCGATGAGCCAGCGCCTGAAAATCATGGCGAACCTGAACATCGCCGACAAGCTGGCCCCACAGGACGGGCGTATCAACGTTGTCGTCGGCGGCAAGGAAATCGACTTCCGCGTATCGTCCTTGCCGACGGTCTGGGGCGAAAACATCGTTATGCGGGTGCTGGACAAGAACTCTTCCATCAAGCCGCTGAAGTCCCTTGGGTTCAGTCAGGAAAATCTTGGCCGTATCAAGCGTTCGCAGGACCGCCCGGAAGGGATCATTATCGTCACAGGCCCGACGGGCTCTGGTAAAACGACATCGCTCTATTCGATGCTGAACGAAATCAACACGGTCGATATCAATATCCAGACGCTGGAAGACCCGGTTGAATATTCCCTGCCGATGATCCGCCAGACGCCGGTGCGCGAAGGCATTCTCGAATTTGCCGATGGTATCCGCGCCATGCTGCGCCAGGATCCGGACGTGATTTTTATCGGGGAGATCCGCGATAAAACGACGGCGACCATGGCGCTTCAGGCGGCCATGACCGGTCACCAGGTGTACACGACGCTCCACACCAACGATTCTTTCGGCGCGATGCCGCGTCTGATGGATCTTGGCATGGTGCCGGGGATGGTGGCGGGGAACATCATCGCTGTGTTTGCGCAGCGGCTGGTCAGGACTCTGTGCCCCGTCTGCAAGCAGCCTCACAAACCTGAGGCCGAAGAATGCGCTATTCTCGGCGTGGATCCTGAAAATCCGCCTTCGACCTTGTTCAAGCCGAAAAGCGGCGGATGCGATCAATGCGGCGGCGCTGGCTATAAAGGGCGCGTTGCGGTGGCGGAGATCCTGCTCTTTGACGAGGACTTGGATGAAATCGTCGCCAGGGGCGGCACAAAGCACGAGTTAAAACAGGCCGCCATACAAAAGGGCTTTAAGTCCATGAAAGATGATGGCATTCTTAAGATCATCGAGGGGGTTACCACGCTCGATGCCCTCTCCAAAGTCGTCGATATCCACAAATAGCTGCAAAGATCATGGAAAAGTATAAGTATAGAGCGCTGAACGCCAAAGGCCGCCCGATCAAAGGCGTTCTTGGCGCCGTCAACGAAAACGATCTTTTCAACCAGTTGCAGGCCGCCGGGCTTGATCTGGTCAGTGCGACGCCACTGTCCAAGAAAAAGGGCAAAAACCATCTTCTGACCCGCGTGCAGGTCCGCGACCTGATCCAGCTTTTCATCCACCTGGACCAGATGGACGGGGCCGGGGTTCCTCTGCTGGATGCCTTGGCGGATATTCGTGATACTACCGACAATACCGCTCTCCGTGATGCGATGTCTGAAATTTACCGGGATGTGTCGGAGGGTTCGACGCTTTCCGAAGCTATGGAAAAACACCCCAAGATTTTCCACAATCTTTATGTCTCGTTGATTGCCGCAGGCGAGGAGACCGGGAAAATGAGCTCCAGCTATAAACAGCTGGTCAAATACCTGAAATGGGTAGACGAAATGCAGCGCCGCGTTCGCAAGGCGACGCGTTACCCGATGATCCTGCTGGTCGTCGTTCTGGCGGCTGTGACCATCATGATGGGATACGTCGTGCCGCAGATTGTGGAATTTATCCGGAATATGGAGTTTGAACTGCCGTTCGCGACGACCTCCCTGATCGCCACCTCGGACTTTTTCCAGGCATATTGGTGGGCAATTCTGGCTGTGCCGATTATTTCGACTGTGGCGTTCGTCGCGCTTCGCAAGTCTTCCGAAGGCATGGCGTATAAAATCGACAATATGATCCTGAATGCGCCGGTCATGGGGGTGCTGATCCGTAAAATCAACATCGCCCGTTTCTGCCAGACGTTCGGGGCGCTGTATGCGGCGGGTCTGCCGATTTTACATTCCATCAAATCCGCGACCGAGACTGTAAGCAACCTGGCCTTGAAAGAGGCGCTGGAAAGCATCCAGTCGCTGGTCAAAACAGGTTCGCCGTTGTCTGAAGCGTTTAACGGATCGGGAGAGTTTCCGTCCATGGTTGTCCGGATGCTGAAGGTCGGGGAGGATTCCGGGAATTTGACCGTCGTTCTTGAACAGGTTTCCGATTTCTATACCGCCGATGTCGATGAGGAAGTTCAAAAACTCATTGCAATGATCGAACCTTCGCTTACCATGGTGCTTGGTGGTATGATTCTTTGGATCGCGGTCGGCGTCTTCGGCCCGATTTATAACAGTTTTGAAAATATGCAATTCTAGCCTGATCGGCCCTGCCCATGTCGTTACTTTCTCCATCAAGATGCGTTTTGCTCCTGAGCGATGAGGGCGTTGGCATCTATGATGTCACGTCCAGCCGGACGCAATTGCTTGAAAGCGTTCCCTGGAACACCCAGGATTTTGAAGATGCGGTTGCGGAAATTGTCCGCAAGAAATGCCGCGGCAAACCTATTCTGCTTTTCAACGATATGGTGGAGCAGCATTACCGCAAGGAGCGCGTGCCGCGTGTCAGCCCGTTTGACAAGGCCAATGTTCTTAAGCGCCGCCTGTCCGCCGCGTTCCCGTCATACCCGATTCGCGCCTCCATCAAGTTGAAGGAAAAAGCCCCTGCGCGTGACGGGCAGGCCGGTAACGGTGATATATATCTTATGGCGGCTGTGCCGCTGTCTGAGAGCGTGCGCAAGACTTTAGGCGCGGTTCAAAAGACATACTCCTCCGTCTCCGGGTTCTGCCTGCTGCCGGTTGAATCCGCCTCCATGATTCACATGCTTTCCAAAAAACTGGCCAAGGTGTCCGAACGGGCGCCGACCTGGACGGTTTTTGTGGGGCAGCATCAGAGCGGCGGCCTGCGCCAGATCGTCACCAAGAATGGCGAGCTTGCGCTGACCCGTATGACGCCGATCGTCGACACGGATATCGACAACGATCTCTGGGCCAACGAAGTCGCCGGTGAAATTCGCGGAACGATGGGGTATCTCTCGCGCTTCGGTTTCGATGCCAATGACGGTCTTGACGTTATCGTTATTGCCAACAATTCCGTTGCAGACAAGGTCGCATCGCGTATCGACTTCGACTGCAATCTCAGCGTCCTGACCTCGCAGGAGGCGGCGAATCTTCTCGGTCTCAAGCTTGGCCGTCAGGATGACCAGCGTTATGCAGACCCGCTGCACATAGCATGGGCCGGGCGCAAATCTTCCTTCGCTCTGCCGTTGCAATCCACGCAACTGGAAAAAATATCCTCTCCATCGAAATATGCGACGGCGGCGTCCCTTATTCTGCTCGCGGCGTGCGGTTATTTCGGATACGAAGCCTTCACCAAGGCGAGTGAGTGGGCTAAAAACAATGCGGATCTTACGCGGGCCCAGGACGCGCTGGCTGTCGTTAAAGCCGAACATGCGGACGAGATTGCGAAAAAATCTGCGGCGGGCGTTGACTTTCTTTTGATCGAAAATTCAACCAAGGTGTACACGCGCCTTGAAAAACAATCGATGAAGCCGCTGCCGGTTTTTGATCTGATCGGCCGTTCTCTGGGGCCGGACATCCATATTCAGTCGCTGGAGGTCCGTCCCGTTGTGGAGGATTCTATTCTGACGCCTGCGCCTGACGTGCCGGTCGATCCGAATGCGGAACTGCCGCAAAAGCAATATGACGTCGTTATCAAGATCGTGTTTCCTGCGGAACTCGCGCCCGAGGTTGGCGTGCAAAAGATCGGGGAATTGGAGCGGCGCCTGAAACAGAATCTGCCGCGCCATCAGGTCAGCATCATCAAACAGGTTGCGGACCTCAGCTATACCGGCAACTTCGTCGGGGAAGCGACCAGCCAGCAGAATGCTTCCAGTCAGGAGAAAGAGGATTATGAGGCGCAAATCCTCATCAAGGGAGTGCTGATATGATCGATAAAATTGGTCCGAAAAAAGCATTGCTCCTTATTACTCTCGCAGGGCTGGCGTGCGTGTGCGCGGCGGCGAACTATCTCGTGTTCGTGCCGAAGACGGAAAAAAGCCTTCAGGAACTGAACCAGGTCATGTCCGAAACCGCCGTTCTTCGCGGCGAAGTGGACAAGATGCGCGTCGATTACCAGACTTTTCAAAAACAAAAGGCTTTTTTCGACACGATCAAGCAACTCGGCTTCTTCAATGATCAGGACCGCGTGATCGCGCGGGAACGCTTTGATACAATGCAAAAGCTTTCCAAGATCATTTCGGCCCGATATGAAATCAAGGCGGCCAACCTGCTGGAGGGCGAAGATGTTGCCGCTGCGGATTTTGTCGTGATGGAATCACCCATTACGGTCAACCTGTCCGCAATCGACGATCTGGATGTCTACCGCTTTATTTACTATCTCAATTACGGCTTTCCGGGACACATCACCATCAGCAATCTGTCGATGGAGCGTAAGCTGGATGTGACGCCGGATGTGTTGAAACAAATCGGGACGGGCGCGCCTCCGGAAATCGTCAGTGCGACGATGGATTTGGAATGGCGTACGATGGCGCGTAAATCGGATATCGCCCCGGCGGCTATAGCCCCGGACATGACGGGCGAACCTGATCCGGCCTACGGGGGTGGAGAGTGAGAAATATTCTGTTCAGTTCTGCCTTGGCGATGGTTCTTGCCTTTCCGGCCTATGCCCAAATCGGCATGGAAGATGCGCCCGTGGTCGAAACGCCGGCTTCGCCTGAAGGCGTTGTCCCTGAGGGGGATGTGCCTGCGGAGGCCGCTGACGCGTCTCCGGCGTCTGCAACGAACGCTCCGGCGCAACAGTCTGCGAATGGCGATGTCGTTGCCGCGTTGCCGCCGCCGGATCAGCCGCAGCCTGCCGTCACGGCCATGGAAAAAGAAATCAACCAGCGCCTGTCTTATTTGCGTCCGAATATTGACCTGTCGAAAATGCCTTCCCTGTTCTTTTCCGTCTGGGAACATGATCTTGTAAGCGATGCGCGCCGCGGTCTCACCACGCGCGCTCCGGGGATAGATGACGGCGTTGCGCCTGTCGCCGGGCCGCGTGACATCGCGCTTGGCGGTATCGTCTATGCCGGCAGCAAGAACTGGACGATCTGGCTTAACAATATTCGCGTTTCGCCCACGGCGATTCCCGAAGAAGTGATGGATCTGAAAGTTTACAAGGAATATATCGAACTGGAATGGTTCGACAGTGCCACAAACCAGATTTACCCGATCCGCCTTCGCGCGCATCAACGGTTCAATCTGGATACCCGGATGTTCCTGCCGGGTTGATGCAGATGTCTTCGCCTTCGCTTCATATTTCCGGTGTGTCCGCAGGATACGGCCGCGCCAATGTCATCAATGAAATCTCACTGGATGTCCGCCCCGGCGAAACATTCGGCCTGATCGGGCTGAACGGCGCCGGAAAGACGACCTTGATCAAAACCATTCTGGGCTTGCGGGACCCGGCGGCGGGCGACATTCTCGTCGGTGGCCACAAGGCGGGAAGCGGGGGCGCGCAGCGCTATATCGCGTTTTTGCCTGAACGGTTTGATCCCGCCTGGTTTTTAAGCGCCTATGAATTTATCGATTTCACCTTGTCGCTGTATGGGCGCAAGGTTTCCCGTACGGATGTCGATGCCATGGCGGCGGGGGTCGGCCTGAGCACGGCATTCTTGCCCAAACGTGCGCAGACCTATTCCAAGGGCATGCGGCAGAAACTCGGTTTGATGACGGCGTTTTTGACCGGCTGCCCGCTGCTGGTGCTGGATGAACCGATGTCGGGGCTGGACCCGCTGGCGCGCTCCCAGGTGAAAGACCTCATGGTGCGCGCAAGAGAGGCAGGGCAGGCGATTTTCCTTTGCTCACATATTCTCTCCGATATGGAGGAGCTGTGCGACCGGGTCGCCATCCTGCATGGAGGGAGAATCGTCTTTGTCGGAACGCCGCGCGATCTGCTGGCGCAGACAGGGGAGGCGCAGCTTGAAAGGGCGTTTCTCTCGCTCACCGGACATATACCGGCAAAAGCCGCTTGAATCAGATTGTGAATTCCCTTTCCGGGCATTTTTTGATAGAATCATGCAAGATATTTTTACTCTTTCCTTTTGCGGTATGCGCTCAGCCATGAAAAACACAGATAAACGTTCCATTGTCACAGGGCTTTCCCTTTTCGCTTTGGCCCTTTGCTCTTTTGTTCCTGTAGGGATGGCTGAAAACGCCGCGCCCGGCGGAACGGTCAGCGTTGTTGAGCCCGCGCCGTCAGAACCCGTGCCGAACGGTCCGGGAGATGGAGCGTTTGGTGAAGAATTTCCGCCCCAGCCGATAGGCGTTGCCCCGGCTGAGGAAGCAACGCCGACGGCTGTGTCTGTACCGACACCCGTTCCCGCGGCTGAAGGAACGGTCTCGGCTGTCCCGGACGTGACGCCGCCTGTGGCTTCGGCAGCTGAAGCGCCGCCGCCCGAGCAGGAACTTATCGATGTCCCGCAGGATGCGCAGGGAAGCGTGACCGGAACCAACGTCATGGGCGATTCCGGCGTAGAACAAAAACATTCCGGCACATACTATGATTCCAACGCGCTCGTTCCGGACAGCGATCTTGCCGCCGCCGGCGCTGTCGGTCCGCGCAAGGTGGATCCTGCGTATGAACCGGGGCAGAAATATATCATCGTGGAAAAAGGCGCGAAGGCGTCTTCCTATGAAGGTCAGTTCGTCGCCGCGACCCGCGCGCTGAAACTCGGCCGTTATGCCGCCGCGATGGAAATGTTCGAAAAACTGTATAAACGCAACCACAAAGACCCGCGCGTCCTGATGGGGCTTGCCGTCGCCCAGCAAGGGGCGGGGTTCAGGGAGTCTGCGGCGCGCACGTATGAAGACCTGCTGAAGGTTCAGCCGAACAATGCAGACGCCATCGTCAACCTGATGGGGTTGATGAAGGACCAATACCCGTCCGTCACGCTGAAAAAACTGGGCGAATTGCGCAACAAATATCCGTCCAATCCTGGTATTCCTGCGCAAATGGCGCTGATCAATGCCGGTCAGGACAATTACGATGACGCCATCCGTTACTTCGAAGTCGCGGCCAGCATGGACCCGCAGAATTCCTCCCATATCTACAACATGGCGATCGTGGCGGATAAAAAAGGCGATGTCTCGAATGCGATCAAGCTGTATGAGCGTGCTTTGCAACTCGATGCCTCTTACGGCGATGTGGCCAACAGCCTCCCGCGTGAGCAGATATATGACCGCCTGGTGGTTCTTCGCCGCAAGGTCTAAGTCTTATGCCGTCCGGCGTTGATCCCGCTGGTTTCCTGTTATCCTATGGAGTTATGGCCGTATTTGGGCTGGTGCTGGGCAGTTTTGCCACGGCGCTGGTCTACCGAATCCCGCGCGGCATTCCGTGGACATACGATTCTTCCTCGACGAACAAAGCCTGCCGTTCGCGCTGTCCGTCCTGCGGCGCCACGCTCGGCATCGCCGATCTCGTGCCGTTCTTTTCCTGGCTTCTGGCGGGCGGCAAATGCCGTCATTGCAAGGCGCCGGTGCCGCGATTTTATCCTTTGGTAGAGTTGACGACGATGGTGCTTGTTCTTGCACTGTTTTCTGTCTTTGGCTTTGCGCCGTGGGCGTGGCCTTTGTACATGGCCGTGCCGTTTCTTCTGGCCGCGCTGCTGATCGACTGGGAGCATATGATCCTGCCGGACAGTATCAACCTGTCCCTGTTTTTATTGGCATGTATCTATAATCTGCTGTTGCTCTGGCAGGCGGGATGGGATGTTTCGGTGCTTATCGGCCCAGCCATCGCGGCTTTGCTGCTGGTCCTGGGCATTGCGGGCGTTGCGTGGGGGCTTGGCAGAATCAAAGGGCGTGCGGCCCTTGGCATGGGAGATTTGAAATTCCTTGGTCCCGCAGGGCTGTTTCTGGGGCTTGCGCCCTTGCCAAGTTTCCTGGCGCTGTCGGGGCTTTTGGGGCTTTTTGTCGCGGCCTTGCGGCGTGGCAGGGACGGCGCCTTTCCCTTCGGTCCGGCCTTGATAATTTCTTTATATATTCACCTAATTTTAACCGGATTAGGGTTTGATTATAAATGGTGATCTATTGACCGACGGCGGTCAAAGCATCAAACTGGATGTGTTCGTAGTCATTGTTTTGAACAAGTCTGTTCAGTTTTCAAGTTAGAATTTTCGAGGGAGATCGGCCGTGGATTTGACGCAGCTTTTGGCATTCACGATGCAAAACAAGGCATCGGACCTTCATCTAAGTCCGCATAACCTGCCGATTATCCGCGTGCATGGCAGCTTGCGCCGCATCAAGACGGAGACGGAACTGACCTCCGACATCATCCGCTCGATGCTGTATTCCGTCATGACGGAACAGCAGCGTGCCGACTACGAAAAAGACATGGAAATCGACCTTGCCATTTCGTTCGGCGAAAAAGCGCGTTTCCGTGTGAACGCGTTCACCACGCGCAACGGATGCGCGGCCGTGTTCCGTACCATTCCTTCCGACATACCGACCATCGATGAACTGGATCTTCCGCCGGTTATGCGCCGCTTCGCCGAACTGGAAAAAGGGATCATTCTGGTGACAGGCGCCACCGGCTCCGGTAAGTCGACGACGCTTGCGTCGCTGATCAACCATATCAACATCACGATGGACAAGCACATCATCACGATCGAAGATCCGGTCGAATTTTTCCATCACTCGAAAAAATCGCTGATCAACCACCGCGAAATCGGGCGTGATACCGTCTCGTTCTCCCGCGCCTTGAAATCCTGTCTTCGTGAAGACCCGGACGTTATCCTGGTCGGGGAGATGCGCGATTACGAGACGATGGCGCTTGCGCTGACGGCGGCTGAAACGGGCCACCTTGTCCTGGCGACCTTGCACGCTTCGACGGCGGCCAAGGCGATCGACCGTATTATCGACGTGTTTCCAACCGGGGACAAACCGATGGCCCGCACCATGCTGGCCGGGTCTCTTCAGGGCGTTGTCGCCCAGACGCTGCTGCCGCGCCAGGAAGGCGGGCGCGTCGGCGCATTTGAAATTCTCGTCGGCACCAACGCGGTGCGCAACCTGATCCGCGAAAACCAGGTGCCGCAGATTTACTCCATGATCCAGACCGGCTCCCGTTACGGGATGGTCACGATGGAAGAATATGTGCAAAACCTGCTGTCGCAGGGTGTGATTGACCGCGACGCGGCCCGTGAGGCGTTGATGCAGGTCACCGAGGATATCGAAGACCGCAGCGAAGACGGCGATTATGCGTCTGCGGCGCTTGGCGGCGGTAAGATCAAGGGATCGGAAAATGTTGTTGCCGTTTCTCCCCGCGCCAAGGAAAAGAGTGAAGCCGGTACGGACGGGAGCTATTCGTTTTGAGCGTAACCTACGCCTTTGAGTGCCTGAATGCGATGAATGAGAAGGGGGCTTCGGACCTTTATCTCACGCATGGATTCCCGCCAACCCTGCGCATTGAAAACCATCTTTATCCCATCAACGAACGCCCTCTGGACGAAGAGGCGATCAATGAAATCCTCGCAAGTCTTTTGACGGCGCGTCAGCAGCGGGATTTTGAGATGAAGATGGAACTGAACACCGCGCTCGACATGGGCGAATACGGGCGGTTCCGCGTGAATGTTTACAAACAGCGCCAGATGCCCGGCCTCGTTATCCGCCGCATCATTTCAAAAATCCCGACGCTCGAAGAATTGTACCTGCCCAAAATTCTCGCCAATCTTTCCATTGAACGGCGCGGCCTGATCCTTGTTACGGGTATGACCGGAAGCGGAAAGTCCACGACGCTGGCCTCCATGCTCAATTATCGGAATGAGCGGGAAGAGGGGCATATCCTCACGATCGAAGACCCGATCGAATATTATCACGATCATAAAAAGTCGGTGGTGACCCAGCGCGAGGTCGGTGTTGATACCGAAAGCTATTTCATGGCGCTGAAAAACGCGTTGCGCCAGCGTCCCGATGTCATCCTGATCGGGGAGATCCGGGACCGCGACGTCATGGAACAGGCGCTGACCATTGCCGAAACCGGCCACCTTTGCCTGGCAACGCTGCACACCAACAACGCCTATCAGGCGATTGAGCGTATCGTGAACTTCTTTCCGGAAGAATTCCATAACCAGACGCGTCTCAACCTGTCTATGAACCTGAAGGCTATTGTCTCGCAACGCCTCATTCCGTCCCTGAAGGGCGGTTTGGTCCCGGCGCTGGAAATCCTGATCAATCAGGCCTTGATCCGCGAGCAGATTCAGAAGGGGGATTACGAAAAAATCCCGGATGTGATGGAGCAAAACGCCGCCATCGGCATGTGCACCTTTGATCAGTCTTTGCTAAATCTCTATGCAAACGGACATATTACCGAAGAAACGGCAATTACACAGTCGGATAAATCCTCGGATATGTCCGTTAAGATCCGCCAGCACAAGCTGGGGGGCAAAGGGTCCGGCGGCCTGCGCGAACTGGACACCTCAAACCTGCGCATGTCCGATTCCTATTAGCAAAAGCCCTGAACGACACGGTTGTTGCCCCGCATTGTTCTTGCGCGCCGCCATAATCCATAGCAAAATTCTATAACTGATTCTTTTTTCCTACCTTTGTTTCAAATCACGGATATCACAATGTCGCAGATCAAATCTCCCCGCGTTTCCCCCGCCAAGGCTGTCGCTATCATGCTTCTTGGGGCCACCATGATGGCTCCGCTCGCAGGTTGCGATCTGGCGAAAAACGATCTGAAAATAGACCGCAGCGCGGATATGGAAGTGCAGGACTACCGTGATGCGCTGGCTCAGCGCCTGCCGGACATTAAGGATAAAAAGGCCGATGAAGCCGGTATTCCGGAACTCAAGCCTTATATGGCGACGCCGAACGACAAGCTGAAGCCGATGCCGCTGGTTTCCGTTTCCGTGAACCAGACGGTGCCGTTGAAAGATGTGTTGTACGAGGCTGCCGAGCAGGCCGACTACGATATCGAACTTGATCCGCGTATCAAGGGCAGCATTATTTTTACCGCCCGCAACCGCCCGTTTGATGAGGTTGTCGACAAAATCGCCGAAAGCGCCGGCCTGCGTTATAAATTTAGCGATGACAGCGTAAAGGTTGAACTGGATACCCCGTATCACGAAGTCTATAAAATCGGTTATCTCAGCTATGTTCGTACGAACAGCAGTTCCATCAGCAACGATGTCGCCGTCGTTTCCGGCGAAGGGGCTGATACGGGATCCAAATTCAAGGCGGAATCGAAAAGCGAAGCCGATTTCTGGGGCGAACTCGATACCAACCTGACGCAGATCATGGGCGTGAACCGCGAAGCTGCGACCATGCGCACCAAGAAAGACCCGAAAATTACGGCCACCACGGAAAACCCGGCTCCGGTTGAGCCTGTGTTGCTGACGGCGGATGGTGAGATCGCGCAGAATGCGAACGGCGCTCCTGCGCAGCAGGTTCAGGTCGCTGCGCCGGAGGCTGTCCTTCGTGTAGAACCGCTTCCCGTCGATGATGAAGAGGATGGCCAGCAGAATCAAAACGGGGAAGATCCGTTCGCTGCGCGCTATTCGATCAACCGTCAGGCTGGCATTGTTTCCGTCTTTGCGTCCGAGCGTCAGCAAAAGCAGGTTGCCAAGTATCTCGACATGCTGAAAAAGGCTGTTTCCTCTCAGGTCCTGATCGAAGCGAAGGTTCTTGAAGTCTCTTTGACGGATGAGTTTTCCGCCGGGATCGACTGGAATGCCGCAATCGGTGACAGGTTTATTACGGGTGTGGATACCGTGGGTGAAGTGATTGCGCCTGCATTGCAACCGGTTTCTGACCCGAACCTTAGCTTCTTGGCGGCCTACAGCAGTGGTGATTTCAATGCCACGGTTGAAGCTTTGCAGCGTTTCGGTACGGTCCACGCTCTGGCTTCGCCGCGCCTGACCGTTCTGAACAACCAGTCTGCCGTTCTGAACGTGGCGCGGAATCAGGTTTACTTCGAACTGGAGGTCGATACGTCGAACACCGACAACATCACCACCGTTGATGTCGACTCCAACATTCGTAACGTGCCGGAAGGGGTTCTGATCAACGTTCAGCCGTCGATTGATCTCGACAATGAAACGGTGGCCATGTCCGTGCGCCCGACCGTGACGCGTATTGTAGATTACGTGAATGACCCGGGCGTGGCCTTCGCTGTGGCCGACGCCAACCTGGATGAGCCGATCGTCTCCCGCGTTCCGGTCGTCAACGTTCAGGAATTCGACTCCGTGATCCAGATGAACAATGGGGAGCCGATCATCATGGGCGGCTTGATCCAGGACCGTTCGCAATCTGTCCAGAATGCTGTTCCTGTCCTCGGTGAAATCCCGTTGGTGGGCGGCCTGTTCCGCAACCAGACGGACAAGATCCAGAAAACCGAACTGGTTGTCCTGATGAAGGCGACCATCATCGAGGGCACGAATTCGATCACGCCGACGGACAAGGACCTGTACCGCAGCTTCTCGCAGGACCGTCGTCCGTTCGATCTCTAATCGACGAGGGACCTTATAAGATATGGTCTGGCCACTCTTTCGCTATATCATGATGGCGGCCCTTCGGGACCGCCTCATTCTTTCCATCGTCGGGCTGATGCTGGTTGTCGTCAGCCTTTCGATATTTTTCGGCGCCACGGTCATTACCGAACAGGATCAGTTCGTGCGCAGCTTTGCCGCCTTCGGCGTGCGTTTGTTCGGTGTCGTCGTTCTCGTCCTGTTTGTCGTTACCTATATCCGCCGTTCGTTTGAAGGGCGCGATGTCGATTACCTTCTATCGCGCCCCATCGGGCGGATACGTTTTATCCTGACCCATGCGGCGGGATTTTCTTTCCTGGCATTTCTGGCGGCCGGGTTTCTCGGCGGCGTTGTCGCCTTTCTCCAAATGCACAACATCAACGCAGGTCTTCTTTCCTGGTGGCTCAGCATAGGGCTGGAATTTATCATCATGGCCAATGTCGCGATGTTTTTTGCCTTTGTCATGACCAGCCAGACGGTCTGCCTGATCATGGTTTTTGCCTTTTACCTGCTCTCGCGCCTGATCGGCGAAATCCTTGGTATCCTGCAAAAAGGCGGTCAAACGGGCGTTATGAGCCTTCTCTCCAAAATCATGGAGATGATTTCCATCTTCATCCCCCGTCTGGACTTGATGGGACAGACGAAATGGCTGCTCTATGGCGTTCCTGAAACGCTGTCGCTGCCGTTTATCATGGGGCAGGGGATCGTGTTCCTTCTGGTGGTTATCGGCGCCTCGGTGCTCGATATGCACCGCCGCCAGTTTTAAAAGGATGGCGGCGATGAAACTGGCCCGCTCATCCTCTTCTTTCTGGCTTCATCTTGTTTTCGGGGGGCTGCTGATCCTGAATTTTATGCTCTGGTATCAGGGGCGTAAAATCAAAGACCCGTGGGACAATGTCCCGCCGTCGCCATCACCGGCCACCATCGCCACGTTCGGGCTGGGGGATGAAGAAATCTCCTACCGCATGTCCGGCTATTTTCTGCAAAATCTCGGCAATGTCGGCGGGCGGTATGAATCTTTGAAAAAATACGATTACGCGCTTTTGGAAAAATGGTTTTTTACGGCCGGGGCGCTTGATGACCGCGCCAATTTCATTCCGGTTCTGGCGGCTTATTACTTTGGCGCCGTGGATGGAGAGCCGGAGAAGATCAAACATGTCGTCACATACCTTGCGGATCAGGGGCAAAAACCCTATCCGCAGAAATGGCGATGGCTGGCGCACGCCGTTTATCTGGCGCGATACCAGGAAAAGAACCTGCCCAGGGCCCTGGAGCTGGCGCATATTCTCGCCGGCCTGAAAACGGATACGGCGCCCTGGGCGCGGCAAATGCCCGCCTTCATCCAGATGCAGATGGGGAACAAGGAAGCCTCGTATGAAATCATGATGCATATGCTGGCCAGCGAGGCGGACAAGCTTCATCCCAACGAAGTCAACTTTATGCGGGATTACATCTGCAAGCGGACGCTTTCGCCTTCCGACGCCGCCAAAAACCCCCTTTGCCAGGATATTCCCTGATCTGTATAAGAAAGGGATGTTCTTGAACGCGCAATTCACCCTGCCTGAAATCCTCTCCCTGCTGGGGTTGGTGCAATCGGTTTATGTCCTCGTGTATATGGTGTTGCGGTCGGGCAGTTTCGTGAACGCGGTCATACCGTCTTTATATTTTCTTTTCCTCGGTATGGCGTTTTTCCTCGATGCGGCGGCGGACAAATGGCGAGAAGGCTTCGACCATTACGAGGCGTATCAATGGCTGTTCTGGTTTTCGGGTATTCCGGTGGGGGCGCTTCTGATCTTCCAGATCGCCAACGTGACAAAACCGCCGCGTCCAAAGTATTTCCTGCTTCTTTTGCTGATCCCGATTACTTTCCTGCCGGGATATTTCATGGACGAACAGAATGTTCTTTACGTTTCCGGCCTGGTTGTCGGCTCGTTCAGCCTGCTGGCCATCTGGCTGCGGCGGGATCTTCTGGACGGGCTGCACAACAATCCCCGGTTCGGGGAGGAGCGGTTCTGGCTCATCATCGCCCTGATCGGGCTCAGCACGGCGTTTCTTGGCTTTACCTTCGCCTATATCAGCGAAGGCATAAACGCCCAGGAATGGATATTGGTCCGCACCCTGATCGGCATCGCCTTTGTCTATATCGCCGCGACCAGCCTGTTCCGGATTTACCCGCAGGTGCTCAAAAAAGAGGGGGCGGAAGCCCTGCCTGTGCAGGCAACCGCCGCGGATCGGGATATTCTGGACCGGCTCGCCGTTCTGTTCGAACGGGACAAAATCTATCAGGATGCGGCTTTTGGCCGCGCGGAACTGGCGCGGGAATTAAATGTCGGGGAGGCTTCCCTGTCCAGAATCGTCAACACACATTACGGCAAGACGATTCCCCAGCTTTTGAATGAACACCGGGTGCGGGACGCGCAGCGTCTGCTTAAGGAAACGGACGCCTCCGTGCAAAACGTTTTTGAAGAATCCGGATTTAACTCCATCACCACCTTTAACAGGGTTTTCAAAGACTTGGCGGGTGAATCTCCCACGGAGTACAGGGCCCGCTGGCGTACGTAACTGCCCGTTTCGACAAAATGACCGGTCGTTTTGAGGGGGCGGCAGGACATGGCGGCATGAATCCCCTAAAATTTTTAAGACGAGGTCCCAAAAATAAGATATAACTTTGGTTGTCTTAGGGGATTCTCCCGTTTTTTCACTTTTTACGAACCAATATCTTGAAGGAGAGATATATGACTCTGACTCAAACCTCCCAGCGCCCGTCCGAACAGGGTTTTACCCTCGTCGAATTGGCCAT
>JBDHTU010000018.1:0-17441 GCA_039808805.1 Micavibrio sp. | reverse complement strand
GGTGTTCACGCTGGCCATCACGTCCACCGGCGCCTATACGTTCAAGCTGTTCGAACAGCTTGACCATGCCGACGGCAACAACCCGAACGATGTCATCAACCTGAATTTCGGCGTTGTGGCAACGGATGCGGATGGCGATAAGGCTTCCAGCACCATCACGGTGAAGGTGAAGGACGATGCGCCGGTCGCGAACGACGATCACAACACGGCCGACACCAACCCGGCGACGGGCAACGTGATCACCGGCCTGAACGGCGGTCTGGGCGCGAAAGACAGCCTGAGCCAAGACGTTGCGAACAAAGTCGTCAAAGTTTCCTTCGACGGCAAGACGGTTGACGTTCCGGCGACGGGCACGGCCACGATCGAAGGCAGCAACGGCGTCCTGAAAATCGCGGCGGACGGATCCTACACCTATACCGCCAAGCCGGGATCGAGCAGCACGGGCGAAGAGAAAACCTTCGTCGGCGGCCCGGCCCTTCCGGACTTCGACGAAAGCGAAGCGCTGGACGGCGTTGAAAAACAATCGCTCGGCGTGGCCAAGGGTAACCTGTCGGTCGGCGAAGGCGATGTCATCACCGTCAAGTTTGTCGGCGAACAGGCCGGATATTCCAACACGCTGGGTATCTTCACGGTCGACGCAAGCGGCAAGCTGAAAGCCGAAACCATCGTGATCAAGAACAGCGACACGGCGAACAATGCGCCGCACAGCTACACGGCCGGCGAAGATTCCGTCGCCACCGGGTTCTTCATCATCGCGGACGGCGCGACGATCAACAAAAACTACAGCGGTATCGACCTGACCAAGGGCAGCCTCGATTTCGTTTACAAATACGGTACGGGTTCCGCGCGTGAAGCGACGATCAGTGACAATGGCGCGGACGTCAAACTGGTCTACACCGCTGAAAACGGCACCAAGACCGTTATCAACGGCCCGATGTACTTCACGTCCGACCGCGGCGATATCAGCTCGTTGAACGCCGACGGCTCCGTGCGCGTCGTCTCCGGCCTGCCGAATGAGCAGGACAACACCGTTCTGCGCGTCGGATTCGAAGACTTGCCGTGCCTCGGCGACAAGGACTACAACGACGTCGTGTTCGATATTTCGATCACCAACGCCGATTGCAAGTGCGACAACGCCGATGTGTTTACCTACACGCTGAAAGACGGCGACGGCGACACCGACACCGCGACCCTGACGGTCGACTGTGCGGCCCCGCTGCCGATCACGGTGGACATCAAGGCTGACGACGTCTGTGTCAAGGAAGACAGCTCGGTCAAGCTTCCGGTCAGCGCGAACTTCCTGAACGGCACGGGCAACGAAACCATGACGTTGACGCTCAGCGGCGTGAAAGCCGGCTGGAAGGTGACAGGCTGGACCGATACCGGCAACGGCACCTACACGCTGGTCCTGCCGAAAGGCCAAAGCTCCTACTCCGGCGAACTGACGTTCAAGCCGCCGGCGAACAGCGATGCCGACCTGACGGGCCTTGTCTTCAAAGCGTCGGTCTATGATCCGGACACGAAGCAGACGACCACCGACACCGACGGCGCGAAAGTGATTGTCGATGCGGTCGTTGACGACTTCTCGTTCAACGCCGGCGTTCAGGAGCACAACTCTTCGACGGGTAAAGTGTTCGTCCTGACGAAAAAGGACCACACGATCAATGCGAAGATCAATATCACAGACCTGACCCGCCCGGATGCGGACGGCTCGGAATCGCTCAAGAAGATCGTCTTCACGATCGCGGACGGCATGGACGACACGACGTTCATCTCCGTCAAAAATGCCAACGGCTCGTTCACGAAAGTGGGCACCAAGGGGACCGCGGGCAGCGATACGACCTACACGATCGACTTGTCCGGCATGACCTATGCGCAGGCCAAGGACTATATTACCAACAAGCTCTACCTGACCAACACGGGTAAGAGCGGCCTGAACGGCAACTACAACCTTGGCATCCAGATCGTCTCTTACGAGAAAAATCTGAGCGGCGTTGAGAAGGACTACTCGGATAACCAGACCAGCCACTCGGTCTGCCTGCCGATCATGTTCTGTATCTCGCCGCTGGTCATCGACCTTGACCGCGACGGTGTTGAGTTGACGAATCTCGACACCAACCCGGTCCTGTTCGACATCACCAGTGACGGTGTGAAAGACCAGACCGGCTGGGCCGCGAAGGACGACGGTCTGCTCGCCCTTGACAGAAACAAGGACGGCAAGATCAACGACCGTTCCGAGTTGTTCGGCAACGACGATACGCACGACAACGGCTTTGCAGCCCTTGCCGCGTACGACCTGAACAGCGACGGCAAGATCGACAAGAACGACGCTGTGTTCAAAGATCTGAAAGTCTGGCAGGACAAGAACGGCGACGGCATTTCCCAGGCCTCCGAGCTGAAATCGCTCAAAGACCTGAAGATCGCTTCCATCGATCTGCACGCCAAGGATGTCGCGTACGACATCGCGGGCAACCCGGTCACGCACGAATCGACCGTGGTGTACGAAGATGGCAGCAAGTCCGACATCGTCGATGCCTGGTTCGCCTACAAGGACGGCACCGCCACCGGCGTGGACAAGGGCCTGACCCTGATGGGAACCGAAGGTGCTGACCTGCTGGCCGGCACGAATGGCCAGGACACGCTTTACGGCGGCGCGGGCGCAGACACGTTCCTGTTCCAGACCATCTCCGAGGCGGTCGACACGGTGAAGGACTTCAACGCCGCAGAAGGCGATAAGATCGACCTGTCGCAGATGCTGAGCCAGTTCGACCCGGTTACTGATGCGATCACCGACTTCGTCTTTGCAACGGTCAAGGACGGAAACACGATCCTTGCGGTCAACGACAACGGCACCGGCGCGGCCGGCGCTCATGCGGTTGCCGTGCTGGAAAACGTGGATGTCAGTGTCGCCGACCTCCTGAAAAACGGCAGCATCGTTGTCTAATCCGGAATATTAAGATTTAAACGGGGCCGCCGGCGGCCCCGTTTTTTTGAAGGCCGGGGGCGGGCTGTTTCAGGAATGATGATATTTCCGCCACGCGTCCGAAAAAAATGGCCCCTTTCTGTTGACTTTTCATATGACAGGGGAGTAAATACAGCAGGTCGTGCGTTATACTCTCGACTTGCGCAAGCCGCCGAAAGCGGTCATAACTATTAAGCGAAAGTCATTGATTTAAAATGACATATCAAAAGGGTCCTACTATGACAAAAACCACATTGAAACTTTCCGCTGTCACGCTTGCCTGTGTTGCCATTGCAGGCTTCACGATCCCGGCCAAGGCGCAAGAAAAACCCACGGAAATGAGCCTTTCGCAAGCCGTTTCCACGGGCGTAATGACCAATCCCGAATATGGCCGCGTTGCCGCTTCGCGCCGCGCCACAGATGAAGAACTGAATCAGGCGAAGGCGCTGTATCTGCCTTCTATCGATCTTCGTGCCGATGGCGGTTTTGAAAGAACCGACAGCGTTTCTACCCGCGCCACCGGCGATGACGACAAAACTTTTACCCGCTACGACTCGCAACTGACCCTGACTCAGCTCCTGTTCGACGGCTGGGGCACGAAGTACGAGAATGAGCGGCAGAAGAACCGCGTTCAATCCTCCGCCCACCGCGTGCGCGAAACGTCTGAACTGACCGGTCTCGACATCGTCGAATCCTTCCTTGAAGTCATGCGCCAGCGCGAACTTCTGACCATCACCCGTGAAAATGTCGGCGAACACGAAGCCATCATGGGCATGATCGAAGAAGGCGTGAACGCCGGGCGTTCCACCGCCGCCGACCTTGAACAGATCAAGGCCCGTCTGGCCGCCGCCCGCGCCCAGGAATCCACCACACGCCAGTCGCTGCGCAATGCCGAATCCCGCTTCCAGCGCTCCGTCGGCGACATGCCGAAAGACCTCGTGATGCCGGCTGTTCCGGTCAATGCGATCTCCGCCGATGTCGAAACGGAAGTGAAAGCTGCTCTGGCCCAGAGCCCGACACTGGATGTACGTGAATCCGATATCGAAGTGGCGTACAACGAATATAAAGGCACCGGCTCCACCCTGTATCCGCAGGTCGACCTGCAGCTCGGCGCCCGCCAGGGCAACAATCTCGGCGGCATCGAGGGGCGCGACCGCTCGGCTTCCGCCTTGATCGTCGCCAACTGGAACCTGTACCGCGGCGGCGGCGATGTTGCCCGCATCCGCGAGTTCAAGCACCGCCACCAGCAATCCAAGGAAGAACGCGCGGTTGCCGCGCGCCAGATTGAGGACGATGTCCGTCAGACCTGGGCCTCCATGGTTTCTGCCGGTGAGCGCGCCAAGGAATTCTCCAGCCAGGCTGCGGCCAACTCCGAAGTCGTCCGCGCGTACAAAGACCAGTTTAACCTGGACCGCCGTACGCTTCTGGACGTACTCGATTCGCAGAACGAATTGTTCGTTTCCCGGTCGAACACGATCAATGCGGAATTCCTCGAAATCTTCTCCGTCTTCCGTCTTCTGGCTTTGAAAGGTCAGCTCCTGAACACGCTGGGCGTCGCCTATCCGCAGGAAAGCAACCTGATCGAAATCGACCACAAAGACATCGACAAGTAAGCTTCAACCCTCTCCTTAAGGTGAGACCGTGAGTGATATTAATCCTGAAACGGGCGCATCCCCTGCGCCCGGTTTCGATTCTCCAGAGCAGCAAAACGCCAAAACGCCGCCCCAGCCCGTCGATTCCTGGCCGCTGGAAGCGGACCGCCTCGCCATTCAGGACCCGCTGGTGGATGCGCTGCGTATCCTTGCCGGATATTACGGCCGCCGTACCAGCCGCGCCTCTTTGACGGCAGGATTGCCGATCCCGGCCAGCGGCATTACCCCTATCCTGTTTACGCGCGCGGCCGAGCGCACGGGTCTTCATGCCCGCCTTGCGGACAAAACCATCGAGGCGCTTGCCATCGCGCCGAACCTGCCCTGTATTCTCGCGCTCGAAGGGCGCCAGGCCTGCATCCTCTGGGAGGTGCGTGAGCCGGGCCGCAGCGGCAAAGCCTCCGCCCAGGACGACAAGGACCGCAATGTCCATCCCGAAACGGAATTCCTGGTCCAGTTTCCCGAAACGGAAGATGAAAAACAGCTGCTCAAGCTATCCGACCTGAAAAAGCTTTATACCGGTTATGCTTTTTACATCCGCCCCGTGGCGCGCACGGATGAACGCGCAGGCCCGGCCGAGATCGAAACATCCCGCGAATGGTTCTGGTCCGCCCTCTGGGAAAACCGCACCGTTTATTCCGAGGTCGTGCTGGCCGCGGTAATGATCAACCTGTTCGCCATCGCCTCTTCGCTGTTCGTGATGCAGGTTTACGACCGCGTCATCCCGAACCTTGCCTATGAAACATTGTGGGTGCTCTCGATCGGCGTCATCACCGTCTATATCTTCGATTTCGTCTTGAAGAACATGCGCGCCAACTTCCTCGATTACGCGGGGAAGAAAGCGGACATAAAAATCTCCGCCCGCCTGTTCCAGCAGATGATGGGCATGACGATGTCCGCGCGGCCCGCCTCCGCCGGTGTCATGGCGTCCCATATGCGTGAGTTTGAGAGCTTACGGGATTTCTTCACCTCCGCGACGATGACCGTGCTGATCGACCTGCCGTTCGTGGCGCTGTTCATCCTGTTGATCGCCGTGATCGGCGGGCCCATTGCGTTCGTGCCGCTGTTTGCGGTGCCGTTCGTCATCGGCATCGGGATGTTCATGCAAAAGCCGCTGGAACGCGTGACGAAACAGTCGATGATGGAATCCGCGCTGAAAAACGCGCTTTTGTTTGAAACCATCTCAGGTCTTGAGACCATCAAGGTTCAGGCCGCCGAAGGTCATACCCAGCGCAACTGGGAAGAGCTGACGGAAAAATCGTCCCGCACGTCTGTCAAATCTAAACACATCAACGCGCTGGCGCTGAACCTCGCGGTCCTTGTGCAGCAATTGGCAAGCGTTGCCGTCGTCGTCGTCGGGGTATACCTGATCGCCAACGCCAAGCTTTCGATGGGGGCGCTTGTCGCCTGCGTGATCCTGACGGGCCGCGCGATGGCGCCGCTGAGCCAGGTCGCCGGGCTTCTGACCCGTCTGCATCAGTCGAAAGAAGGGCTGCGCCAACTGAACGAATTGATGAAACGCCCTGTGGAGCGCCCGGCCGGGAAGCACTTCATTTCCATGCCGTCGGTTCAGGGCAAGGTCGAATTTCAGGACGTCATCTTCCACTATCCGGGGCAAAGTGTTCCGGCGCTGAACGGCGTCAATTTCGTGATCGAACCGGGCGAACATGTCGGCGTTATCGGCGCCGTCGGGTCCGGCAAAACGACGCTCGAACGCCTTCTGATCAATCTTTACCAGCCTGAGAGCGGCTCCATTCAGCTTGACGGCACCGATGTGCGCCAGATCGATCCGGGCGACCTGCGCCGGAATGTCGGCGCCGTGCAGCAGAGTCCGCAGCTTTTCTACGGCTCGGTTCGCTCCAACATTACGATGGGCCATGAAACCGCGCCGGACCGCGCCGTGCTGCGCGCCGCAGAGCTGGCGGGCGTCATGGAATTCCTGCGTGACAGCAAGGCCGGACTCGACACGCAGGTGGGCGAGCGCGGCGAATCCCTCTCCGGCGGGCAGCGCCAGTCCGTCGCCATTGCGCGCGCGCTGCTCTACGATCCGCCGGTGCTGATCCTGGACGAGCCGACGGCCTCCATGGACCCGGCTTCCGAGAACCGCCTGATGAAGCGCCTGGACGTGGTAACAAAGGGGCGCACGACCATCCTGATCACGCACAAAGGCTCCATGCTTTCGCTGGTCGACAAGATCATCCTGATCGACCGCGGGCGCATCATCGCCTATGGGCCGAAAGATGAAATTATCCGCAGGTTGCAGGCGCGCCAATATGGAACCGCTGCGGAAGATACGGATGTATAGGCCATGAAACAAAAACCGATCAAAACCGTCAGCGGCACAGACCCCAACCTCGCGAAGGCCATGGCCGCGCAAATGGCGCAGCAGGCCGCGGGCAATAAGGGCGGCGAAGGCACGCTGGAAGAAAATATGAACAAGGCGCGGCAGGGCTGGATGAAAAACCAGTTGGCCAAGGCCGCCGCCCATGCCGACCGTGTGCTCGATACCGATGAAGACCTGCCGTTGTCCCGCCATGTCATCATGCTGGCGATCTGCGGGTTTTTCATCCTGTTTATCCTGTGGGCCAGCTTCGCCCCGCTGGAAGAAACCACGCGCGGCGAAGGCAAGATCATCCCGTCGAAAGAGGTGCAGAAGCTTTCCTCGCTGGAAGGCGGGATCATCGACAAGATTTTCATCAAGGAAGGCGATGAGGTTACATCGGGCCAGACGCTGGTCCAATTGCGCGATGTTGCGGCGTCTTCGGACCTCGGGTCCAACGAAGCGCGCTATCTCGGCCTTCTGGCCGCCGTGACGCGCCTTCAGGCGGAAGTCGAAGGCAAGATTCCGGAATTCCCGGATGAGGTGATGAAGAAAGCACCGCAGGCGGTTTCGGAAGAAATGAACGCCTACCGCGCCAATCAGGACAAGATCAGTTCGCAGACCATCATTTTCCAGCAGCAGAAGAGCCAGCGCCAGCAGGAGCTGTCCGAACTGCAGATCAAATCCGGCGACATCAACGGCCAGATCGGGCTGGTGCAGCAAAGAAAGTCGATCGTCGCGCCTCTGGTGGCCCGCGGTTCGGCGCCGCAGATCGAGCTGATCGAGTTGGACGAGCAGATCAAGGCCAAGCAAACGGAACTGAACAGCGTCAATTCCGCCATGCCGCGCGCCCGGTCCGCCATCGCCGAGGCCGAGGCCCGCATCAAGGATGTGGTCAGCCAGGCCCGCGCCGCGTCCCAGACCGAACTCACGGCCAAGAACATCGAGATGAGCGCCATCAAGCAGGGGCTTGTCGGTCTTGTGGACCGCAAAGACCGCACGGAGATCAAATCCCCGGTCAACGGTTACATCAAGGACCTGAAAGTTTACACGATCGGCGGCACGGTCCAGCCGGGGCAGGATTTTATCGAGATCGTGCCCAAGGACGACCAGCTCCTGGTCGAGGCGCGCATCAAGCCCAAAGACATCGCCTTCCTCTACCCGGACCAACCGGCGATGGTGAAGATCAGCGCCTATGATTTTTCCATCTATGGCGGCCTGCCCGGCAAGCTGGTGGCGATTTCACCGGACGCGGTGACGGATGAGAAGGGTGAAAGCTTTTATACCGTGCGCATCCTGACGACCGAAAACGCCCTGAAACGCAAGGGCGAGGTATTGCCGATCATCCCCGGCATGGTGGCGACCGTGGATATTCTTACGGGTGAGAAAACGGTGATGGAATACCTGCTGAAACCGTTCGTCAAAACCCTGTCCAGTTCGATGAACGAGCGTTGATCAGGCCGGTTTGCGGGCGACGATCAGGCGGTAGGAATAGCGGCTTCCATCCTTGAACACGCAGCCGTCGAACGGCGCGCTATGTTGCAGCAATTCCAGACCGGTTTTTTGCAAGCGGTCTTCTACATCCTGTGGTACATAACGGCAAACAAGGTATGTGCCGGAATGCCCGCGCCATAAACCCGCGGCTTTTTCCCCGGCCTGCTGCGGCACGTAAGTAAAAACCAAATGTCCGTTTTGCTGCAATATGCGGGCGCTTTCGTCTATGAAATGCTGCAACATGGAAGGTGTCAGATATTCCGTCAGGCCGGCGCTGGCGACCAGGGTGAAATCACCATCCGCCAGCGGCCAACGGCCCGATCCTACATCGCATTTGATCAGAATTTCCGCGATTTCCTTAGCGGCGCATTGGGCCAGCATATCCTCGCTAAAATCCAGCCCGGCGATACGGCAGGGAAGCGCATCATAAATTTGCTGCGCCAGCAGGCCGGTGCCGATCCCGATATCCGCCACGACCGGGTTGGATGATCCTGCGGCCAGCAGACGAATCGCCTCCGCCGCGCAGCGATCGGCGGCGCTGTAGGCGTTTTGGGCGACTTCTTCTTCATAGATGGGCGCCCACCGGCGGAACATGCTTCGCGCGGTGAATCGCTGATAAAGATTTGTAAGCCCGTTCAACATGTTAGAAGCATATCACGTATTTTTATCTAGACAAGCTTTACGAAAAATGTTTCGTAAAAAAATGAACAGGCTGGATGAGTTTTTTACCGCTTTTGAAAGAGCCACAGCGCCCGGCCCCAAAGGGACAAGGGTTTGGGGCAACCAGGTAGAACTGCTGCTTTCAAAGGCAGGGCCGGCCGGGGTGAGATTGGACCTTATCAAGGCAAACCCAAGCCGTCAGGGTTACGGGTCTGGGGGTTTGGGGTTTTTAACGTCCCTGGCCGATCACTACCGAATAGCAATTTCCCTGGAGGCCATACCGTTATCAAGCGACGGAGCGGACTCAGCGCGCCTTGTGGAACTTTATAAAAAATTCGGTTTTAGGCCGGATTACGATTTTGAAGCGAATATGAGTATGACCCGCGATCCTAAGAGAATCTTGCACCGGCTGTATAAAAAAAGCCGTGACGTTTTTTCCTTCTGCGGTTAAATCTAGGGTTGAACGCCTCTCTCTTTGATCATTGGATAAGCCATGGAAGCCGCGAAAAACCATTCCGCCGAAATCGTCATCACCCTTCCGGACGGGGCCACCCGCACCTATGCAGCCGGGACGACGGGGCTGGAGATCGCGGAGAGTATTTCCAAGAGTCTCGCCAAGGCCGTGGTCGCCATCAAGATCGACGGGGTTTTGAGCGACCTTTCCCTGCCGATCGACCGATCCGCCAAAATCCATCTGGTCAAGCGCGAGGACCCGGAAGGGCTGGAACTGATCCGCCATGACTGCGCCCACGTGCTGGCCGAGGCTGTGCAGAAGCTTTATCCGGGCACGCAGGTCACGATCGGCCCAAACATCGAAAACGGGTTCTTCTACGACTTCGCGCGAAACGAGCCGTTTTCGACCGAAGATTTCGCTGCCATCGAAAAGGAAATGAAAAAGATCGTAGAGCGCGGATCGCCTTTCGTGCGCGAGGTCTGGGACCGGAACGAGGCAATCAAGTTCTTCAAGAACAAGGGCGAGAATTTCAAGGCCGAACTAATCCAGGATCTGCCCGAAAGCGAAAGCATCAAAATCTACAAGCAGGGCGATTGGCTCGACCTCTGCCGTGGCCCGCACATGAAAACGACCAAGGATGTCGGTACGGCGTTCAAATTGATGAAGGTCGCGGGCGCCTACTGGCGCGGCGATTCCAACAAGGCGCAGCTGACCCGTATCTACGGCACGGCCTGGCGCAACCAGCAGGAGCTGGATGCCTATCTGCACCAGATCGAGGAAGCCGAAAAGCGCGACCACCGCAAGCTGGGGCGCGAGCTTGACCTCTTCCACATCCAGGAAGAGGCGCAGGGCAGCGTTTTCTGGCATCCCAAGGGCTATGTAATTTATCATCAGCTGGAAAATTACATCCGCCGCCGTATCCGCGACGCAGGCTACAAGGAAATCAAGACGCCGCAATTGATCGACAACAAATTGTGGGAGGCGTCCGGCCACTGGGGCAAGTACCGCGAGAATATGTTCGTCGTGCCGGACGTGGTGCCGAATACCGAAGAGGGGGGCAAGGTCTTCAAGGAAGAACCGAAGCATTTCATGGCGCTCAAACCCATGAACTGCCCCGCGCACGTCCAGATTTTCAACCAGGGCATCAAATCATACCGCGACCTGCCGCTGCGCCTCGCCGAATTCGGCTGCTGTCACCGGAACGAAGCGCACGGCGCGCTGCACGGGCTGATGCGCGTGCGCCAGATGACGCAGGACGATGCGCATATCTTCTGCACCGAAGACCAGATCATGGCGGAATCGATCGCTTTTTGTGAACTCATCAAAAACGTCTATAACGATTTCGGCTTTGAGGATGTACGCGTGGTGCTGGCGCTGCGCCCCGAAGCGCGGGCGGGTTCCGATGACGTATGGGACAAGGCCGAGGACGGCCTTCGCCGCGCCCTGACCGAAGCGGGCCTTGAATTTACCGAAGAGCCGGGCGAGGGCGCGTTCTACGGGCCGAAGGTCGAATATCATATCCGCGACGCGATCGGGCGGAGCTGGCAGTGCGGGACGCTGCAGCTCGATTTCGTTTTGCCCGAACGGCTCGACGCCGCCTATACGGCGGAAGACGGCTCGCGCAAGCGCCCCGTCATGCTGCACCGCGCGGTGCTGGGCACGCTGGAGCGTTTCACCGGAATCCTGCTCGAAAACTTCGCGGGCAAATTGCCGCTGTGGCTCGCCCCGGTGCAATGCGTGGTGGCAACGATCACCTCCGAGGCGGACGACTATGCGAAGGAAGTCTTGCGCGAACTGAAAGCCAAGGGCATCCGCGCTGAACTCGACCTGCGCAATGAGAAGATCAATTACAAGGTGCGCGAACACAGCTTGCAGAAAGTGCCGTACCTGTACGTGGTCGGCAAGCGCGAGGCGGAAGAGCGCAAAGTCGCGATCCGCCAACTGGGATCGGATGCACAAACCGTGCAGATCATGGACCTGGCCATCGAAGACCTCGTCTTTGCGGCTCAGGCACCGTATTAGATTTGGTTTTGTTAAAGAGTTTGAAAGGGTAAATCTATGTTTCTGGAAGAATCATTCCGCGGAAGCGGAGAGCCGCCGCGTCCGGAGCCGCAAAAGCCGTCTGCCGGATATTCCAAGGGCTATCCGGCCAGCAGGGACCCGGCCGCCGAAAATCCGCAAGGTGCGATGCCCGCCAGTCTGGATGCGGCAAGCCTTCACAGGCTGCGCCAGCATTATGGCCCAGCCTTGGTCAGATAAGTCTCTTGGCGCTTAAAAGACCTTGAATTTCCGCGGAAATCCGCCTATGACTCCTCTCAGAACCGCCAATATGGCGGTTGTTTCCTTTGAACAACTGATGGAGATTGTCCCATAGCCAGACCACCGATGAATAACCTTCCGCCGCGGCGCCAGCAGAACGACGATGGCCCGCGCGTCAACGAACAAATCCGCGTCCCTAAAATTCGCCTTGTCGATGAAAACGGAGAAATGGCCGGCGTCGTCACTGTGCAGGAAGGTCTCCGCCGGGCCGAAGCCGCCGGGCTTGATCTGGTCGAAGTCTCTCCCAATGCCGAACCGCCAGTCTGCAAAATCCTGAACTACGGCAAATACAAATACGAAATGCAGAAAAAGGCCAACGAGGCCCGCAAGAAGCAGAAGGTGATCGAGGTCAAGGAAATCAAAATTCGCCCGACCATCGAAGATCACGATTACGAAGTAAAGCTGCGCGCCGCGAAGAAATTCATCGAAAATGAAGACAAGGTCAAAGTCACACTGCGCCTGCGCGGCCGCGAAATGGCGCACCAGGATCTGGCATTGCAAGTCCTCGCTCGTTTCAAGGCCGACCTCGCCGAAGTCGCGAAGGTGGAGCAGGAGCCGAAGATGGAAGGCAAACAGGCCATCATGATGCTGGTGCCGCTCAAGAGCGCTGCCACTGCCGCCAAGACGGAATAGCGCGCCAGATGCGCAAAGAAGAAAAAAGGCCGCATGTAGCGGCCTTTTTCATGGGTTGGTTTGCTGCAGTTTAGATCACGCCTTGCGCCCATTCGCTCAATTGCGATTTGGACATGGAGCCGACGCGCGTGTCCGTCACCTGCCCGTTCTTGAAGACCATCAGGGTCGGAATGCCGCGCACACCGTATTTCGTGGGCGCGTTCGGGCTTTCATCAATGTTGATTTTCACGACCTTGGCCTTGCCCTGAAGTTCACCCGCCAGTTCATCAACGAGAGGGCCGAGCACCTTGCACGGGCCGCACCATTCCGCCCAGAAATCGACGATCACGGGACCGTCTGCTTTCAGGACTTCGGTTTCAAACGTGGAATCGGATACTTTGGTGGTCATCTCTAGCCTGCCTTTGTGGTTATATGCGGAACTTCTTCAGTAAGATGACGTTTACAGGCCGGAATATCAAGGGCTGCCGCGGCGCGATCAACAGGCGCGGCGGGCAAAACCGCCGGAAAATTTGATATAAAATTTCAAAATTTGCTATAACGGCCCCTTATTCCAGACGTCAACAGGTTGTTTTGTATGATTGCATATCACCAGAGCGAAAGGCTGTCCGCAGCCGCGCTGACAGAACTTGCGGCAGGGCAGCCGTCCCTTCTGCCGCTGGCGCTGGCCTGCAAGGATCGGTTTCTGCCCAAAGACGGGAGCAGCCGGCACAGCCATCTTCATGCAGCCCTAATATTCCTAAACAAGCCTCATTTATCCGATGCAGCGGCCTCTATTGCCGCTGCACGAAAAGTGCCGGTGTGGCAGGCGGAAGGAAGCATTCTCTCCGCCCTCAATGCGGCCCCTGATCTTTTCGAGTCTCACAAGGCCGTCCTTTTGAACAAGGGTGTCGTACAGGTAAGCGGACGTTTCGCCGCCATCGGTGAGTCCGTCCACCAGATTCAGTTTTACCGTACCATCCCGCAGATCGCGCCATCCCTGCGCCCGGTTGCGGAGGATGTGTTCTGCGCCGCGCGGGCGCGGCGACCGGGCAAGGAGGCTGTGCCGGAACGGCTGCTCCCCTTTATCGCGGCGCAGCTTTTACCGAAGGGAGCGGAACGGGCGGCGCGGTTGAACGCGCTGGCCATGACGGTGCCTCGCCGCGCCCATGCCGACGCGATGGCGCAGGCGGCGGCGCAGATTGTACGGAGCGCCGACAAATGCGGGCTGATGGTCCCGCCCTATCATTTTGAAACCGTGACGCGTCCTGCCGTTCCGGCTTCGCGCCGTTCCGCCCGGCGCGACCATGACCGGAGCATCACGCGGCCATCCAGCGGGCTTGCCGCCCGCATCGTCACCCGTTTTCGGGCTGTGGAAGAACAGGTGCTCGGCCTGTTCCGCGCCGCTTAGCCGTCCAAAGGCAGTTCCATCAGCCGCGCCCCGTCCGTCCAGAGCAGGGCGCCGCGCACGCGCCGTCCCGGGTATATGGCGGACAGCGTATCGGCATAGGCCTTCATCTGCTGCCTGTAGATGGCTGGAACGTCTTCCACCGTCATGGGCGGCGGGCGGTTGGTTTTATAATCGACGATCAGGATGTCGTCTTCCGTGATCAGCAGCCGGTCCATTTGGCCGGAGATCAGGCGACCGCCATCGAGCAGGCCCGTAACCGGCACTTCGGCAAGCGAGCCCGGCCCGAAAATGGGCGCGAAAGATTTGTCGTTCAAAATCGCCGCAACTTCCTGCGCGATGCTTTCCTGAAGCGCCGGGGAGAGGTTCAGGCCGGGGCGGGACAGGAAGCTTCGCATCGCCTCTGCCCTTCGCTCCAAGGGAAGGTCCGGCAACAGCTGCAGAAGCTTGTGCGTGAATATCCCGCGCCGGAACCGGTCATTGTTTCCGGCGTCGCGCGGAGAGGCCGCGGCGGGTGATTCTCCCGAAGGGCGGGATGGTACCAGCGGCGCGGGCGGGTGTGGCTCCTGCGGCCTGCGCTCCAGCATCCATGGCTGGAGAAGGACGGTATCACCCTGTGCCGCCTGCGGCTTGTCTGTCTTTTTGTCCGGGGGTTTGCTCGCCTGTGCTTGCAACCGCAGGAGCGGGGGCGCGTCCGGTTCCGCCGGATCTTCGATGCGTTCGATACCGTCCATCCGGTTGAACGCCGCGTAAATGTCGTCATACCAGTTGGTGGTCGCATCCGTGCGTTTGCCCAGATATCCGCCGATATAAAGCCGTTCTTCCGCCCGTGTCATGGCCACGTACAAAAGACGTCGGTATTCTTCATCCATGCGGGCTTCCAGGCGCGTGCGCGTATCCTGGAGCCCGTCCGGCATGCTTGCCTTGGACGGTATGTAGACGGGTACGGGAAGGCCGCTCTTGTTCGGCCATACAATCTGGTCCGGGCGGTTTGAGGCGGCGGTACGCGTTGTATCGGGTAAGAAAACGATCGGCGCCTGAAGACCCTTGGCGGCATGTACGGTCATAATCCGTACCGCGCCGGAGCCTTCTTCCAGCTGACGCTTGATTTCCGTGCTGCCCGATTCATGCCATTGCAAAAAGCTTTGCAGGCTGGCGGTGTGGGAGGATTCGTACAGCAGCGCAGCGTTCAGGAATTCATCCAGCGGGTCGAGCGCGTCTTCTCCCAGTCGGAAACGTATGGCACGCATGCCGCTGATCGCGCTGGCCGGGCACGGCTCCTGCAGCAGGCGGGCGAAAAACGCATAGGGGGTCGCTGAAGCCGCTTGTTCAATCAGGGAGCCGAGCCACGTTAACAGGGCGCTGTCCCCGGTTTGTTGTATGCTTTTCCAAAGCGTTCCCGCGCGCCCATGGCACAAGGCGAACAAGGCATCGTCGTCAAACCCGATAAACGGGGATTTGAGCAGCGTCGCCAGCGTCAGGTCGTCTTCCGGGCACAGGCCGAACATGGCGGCAGCACAAAGATCCTGTACCGCCAGCTGGTCGGCCAGCACCATCCTGTCGACGCCGCTGATGGGGATGGACCGTTTTTTCAGATGGCGGACGAGCTGTGTGACGAACGCGCCGCGCGAACGGACCAGAATCAGGATGTCTTCAGGGCGGATAGGGCGGTCATAGCTCTGTAAACGTTCTTTACTGTCCAACCATGATTTTATCGTGTCGCTGATTTTAATCGCCATTTTCAGGGAACCACTTTGCGTTTCCTGAACGCTGTCGGGAAGGAACCAGCCGCTGTCCGGTGCAGATCCCTGTACCGCCTGTGTCGGACGGGAGAGCGGCCAGATTTCGACGAGGCCGGCCTGTCCTTCACGGATGGCCTTGTGCCGGAGATAGCGATGGCCGAGACCTGTACCCGCCGCCGTGCCGTCGAACACCGCATCCACCGCATCCAGCACGGCCTGCACAGAGCGGAATGAGGTGGTGATGTCGACAGGGCGGAATCTTTTTTCCGCCTGGGCAATAATCCGGTCGAACCATTGGAACATGTCCCCGAATTTTTCCGGGGCTGCCCTTTGGAAGCCGAAAATAGATTGCTTGTCATCGCCGACGACGAACACCGTGCGGTCCGCTTCGTCCCGCGCGCCCATGCCGCTGAAAAACTCCTCGGACAGGATCTGGATAATTTCCCACTGTTCCGGGTTGGTGTCCTGCGCTTCATCAACCAAGATATGATCGAGGCCTTCATCCATCTTGTGCAGTACCCACGACGCCATCGCGAGACCGTCCTGCGTTCCATACGCCCCTTTGAACAGCGCGAGCGTACGGAGAATCAAATCGTCGAAGTCCAGCGCCCCGCGCCGATGTTTCAACGCTGTGTACCGGCCTTCGATCGTATGGGCGAGCAGAAACAGATCGCGCGTGGCATTCGCGCAGGCGATCCGCCGCGGCATGTCCTCGTACGCAAGAATACGCTCCGCCTCTTCTACAAACGCTGTTTCCACGGACGGGTGATAATCCCGTACCTTTTTTGTCGGCGCCTTCGGTGTGTTGTCCCCTGTTAAAAACAGCTTTTTATAGTCTTTAAACAAGGGACGGCGTAATTCCTGCGGCGCGTCCCAGAAGGCTTGTATGCCCCCAGCGTTTTCCTTTTCCTTGGCTGTGCCGTCCTCGGTCAGGGCGCGGACGATATTCCGCATCGTACTTTCACGGTCTGCGCCGCCTTCGTCGCAAAAGTTGGCAAAGGCCTGCGCTTCGGTCAGGCCGGGCGCAATATCCAGCATACGGCAGATCTGGGTGTACAGGCCGTCAATGCCAAAAGTACGGCGGAGCAGGGCGTGAAGCTGGTCACGCTCCGCTATCATGGTCTTGAGCAGCTTTCCGAACTGCTCTTCGTTCATCAGTGTACCGATGTGTGCGACGGCAAGCGCGGTCGGTGAACCCGGCGCCATACGTGCATGCGATAGTATGTCACGACGGGCCTGATCGAGAAGTTCTGCGGCTTCCGTCTCTTCCAGCGGCCGAAAACCCGGCGGCAACCCGGCCTCGACCGGAAAACGTCCGAGCACCGACTGGCAGAAAGAGTGGATCGTCATGATATTGAGGCCGCCGGGCGTGTCGATGACGCGGGCGAAGAGTTTGCGCGCACTTTCGCGTTCATCGGCGCGCGGTGGTCGGCCCAGCAGGCGCGTTTCCATGTCTTCGATAAGTTTTTCCTCGCTGATGACGGCCCAGGCAGAAAGCCGCTTGGACAGGCGCAGCGCCATTTCGTTGGCGCCGGCTTTGGTGAACGTCAATGCGAGGATTTTTTCCGGCGCGCTGCCGGGACGGCCGTCTTCCCGCGGCAGCAGCAGGCGTAAGATGCGGTCTGTCAGAACCTTCGTTTTTCCGGAACCCGCGGACGCTCCCACCCAGGACGACACGGCGGGGTCTGAGGCTTCTTCCTGCCGGCGGCCTGCTTCGCGCAGAACTTCGGAGACGAGAATTTTCATTTGCGCTTCGCTCATGCCGCGTCCTCTTCGGAATCCTGTTCGTCGAGCGCGGTCCATTCCAGAACACGGGCGAGATGT
>JBDHTU010000017.1:0-17971 GCA_039808805.1 Micavibrio sp. | reverse complement strand
TTGGAAAGCTGGGTCGCGCCGACGCTCCATTCGCTCGCGGGCGTAAACAGTGGGGCGTCCTGTGCAGATGCCGGAACCGGCAGCAGCGCGCCGATGGCAAGCAAGGTCAAGACATGACGGGAGGCATTCTCTTTGAAAGTCCTGAGATTCATGGCCTTCATCTTCCCCAAAAGCTATGAGTGATTGGAATGGAAGTGACCATACCGCCCGGAAAACGGGCGCGCAAGCGTCTTTCAAGACGGCTGTCCCAATTCTCCCCCTTACTTTTGGGCTTGCCCGTCGCTGATGCCAAGACGGTGCGACAGGGAGGATTCCAGGAACAGGTCGATATCCCCGTCCAGCACGGCCTGCGAATCCGTATTTTCCGTACCGGTGCGGAGATCCTTGATCATCTGATAAGGCTGAAGAACGTAGGAACGGATCTGGTGGCCCCAGCCAATATCGGTTTTTGAAGAATTGGCCGCGCTGGCCGCATCTTCTCTTTTGCGCAATTCCAGCTCATACAAGCGCGCCTTCAGCATCTGCATGGCGTCCGCCCGGTTCTGGTGCTGGGACCGGCCGTTCTGGCAGGCAACGATGACGCCGGTCGGGATGTGCGTAATGCGAATGGCGGAATCCGTAGTGTTAACGTGCTGACCGCCCGCCCCGCTGGACCGATACGTATCGACCTTCAAATCCTTGTCCAGGATTTCAATGTTGATATTGTCATCCACCACCGGGGTAACGCCAACGGAAGCAAAACTGGTATGGCGGCGCGCCGCGGAGTCAAAAGGCGAAATTCGGACCAACCTGTGGACTCCACTCTCTGTTTTGAGCCAGCCAAAGGCGCGCTCACCTTCAATCCGGATCGTAGCGGATTTAATGCCGGCCTCCTCGCCCTCACTGCGGTCGAGCAAGGAAACCTTGTATCCGTGCTGTTCCGCCCACCGCGTATACATACGGAGAAGGATTTGCGCCCAGTCCTGCGCCTCTGTCCCGCCAGCCCCGGCGTTTACTTCCAGGAACGCATCGTTCATGTCGGCTTCACCGGAAAGCAGGCTTTCCAGCTGGTATTTCGCGACGTCCTGTTTGAGTTTTAAAAGGGTTTTTTCGGCATCGGCGACGATAGAATCATCGTTTTCCTCCTCACCCATGGCGATCAATTCGACGCTGTCGCTGGCGGTCGCCTCGATAGCGCGAATTTTGGATATATGCCCTTCAAGACGCGTCCGTTCTTTCATCACGGACTGCGCTTTTTCCTGATCGTTCCAGAGATTGGGGTCTTCGGCGGCGGCGTTCAGTTCTTCCAGCCGCCTCAGGGCCGCATCCCAGTCAAAGATGCCTCCTCAGCAGGGTGAGAGCCTCATTGATCTCTTCCACCACTGCTTGGATTTCTGCTTTCATGGGAAGGCCCCCGGCGACTGTGAATTAAGCGGCCTGTTTCATCGAGGAAACGTTCTGCACCATCATGTCGACGGCGGCCGTAACGAATCCTGCAACGGCTTCGCCCTCCGTGTTTCCGGTCATAAGAAGGCCGTCCATCGAGACAGGCGCAGCGGCAAACGTGCCGCCTGCGGTTTCGACAACGCCTTTTTTCGACTCAGGCCCCGAAACGGTCTTTCCGGAGAGGTGATCGGTGTGGGCCAGCAGCTGCACGGCCTCTCCCATACATACGACCGGCTTCATGGCGGCGAGGAAGCTGCCGATAAAGCGGCGGGAATGGGCCGTCAGTTTGAGTTTGTCGATGCTACGCTGTCCGCCCGGGATGATCAGGGCGTCATAATCTATACCGAGCGCGGTGTTCAACTGCGCGTCGATGGCGAAATTGTGTCCCCAGCCCTTGCCGTCCCAGCCGTTGACAAGGCCGGAGTCGGTGGAAACGATGCGCAGGGCCGCGCCCTGTTCGATCATCGCCTTCTGGATCATAAGAAATTCGGTTTCGTTGAAGCCGTTCGACATGAGAACGGCAACTTTTTGAGATTGCAGCGCTTTGGCCATGATTTTCCCTTTATTATTGCCTTATAGTGCCTGTTGCCACCGCCCCTGACGGGACGTCTTTTTCTTTAAAGATGTTTGTGAGCGCGCGGATATTACGCAGGTGCACACGATTGTCAATGATTTAGTGGATTCTTATAAAACAAGGAAGCGCAAACGTATGTTTTCAACAGAATGTTCCATTGGCGGCCTTTAAATTTAAGCCCCTTGAATCGTTAATAAAAATTAACCGATTTCTTTACGGTTTTTTAGTCATATCGCTTTACTTTCCCAGTAGGTTGGTTGTAATTATTCAGAACTTGCCGTACGCACGTCCGGCTTTTACATCAATGGATTTGAGGAGTTTTCAATGCAGATTCTGCGCGGACTGATGATTGTGGCCGGCGTTGCCGCCCTTGGCGCTTGCGATTTTAATAAATTCGACGAAGTCGACGCCCTGCGCGAGGCCCAGCCTGTCGGCTCGCCCTTTACGCAAAAACTCACTTCGGAATACCGCGATTTCGTGAACAGCGAAGTCGACGGCTTTAAGGACCATGCCGATGCGATCCATTTCGCCCGCAAGGGTCTGGCCTCCGCCCGCGGCGATGTCGTGATGCCGGAACCCCTCGGTGACTGGAACATCCAGGCCGCCAATATGGAAGAACTCTCCGTCGGCCGTTCCCGCATGATCGCCATGTTTGACCTCGGGGCCCGCGAAATGCATCCGGACGTCTCCGCCGTGGCGCAAGCCCGCTATGACTGCTGGATGGAAAACCAGGAAGAAAACTTCCAGCAGGATGAAATCGACCGCTGCAAGCGTGAATTCCTTGCCGCCCTGGAGCAACTCGAAGGCGCCATGCCGCAACAGCCGCCGGCTGCCGCCCCTGCCCCGTCTGACAACCCGCTGAACGTTGACCCGAACGCACCGATGGCCGTTGAAAACGCCATGTACCTCGTGTTCTTCGACTGGGATCAATCGACCCTCGGCCCCGGCGCACAAAGCGTTCTGGATGCCGTGGCCGCCGAAGCGTCCAAGCGCAGCCTGACCTCCCTGAATGTCGTCGGTCACGCCGACCGTTCCGGTCCGGAAGGCTATAACGTGAAACTCGGTATGCGCCGCGCCAATGCGGTTCGCGATGCCCTGATCCAGCGCGGCATCTCCGCCGACCTGATCCGCGTCGAAACCCGCGGCGAAACGGAAAACCTGGTGGCCACGCCGGACAACGTCCGCGAACCGGCCAACCGCCGCGCACAGATATCCTTCCAGTAAGGGATCGGATACAAAATCGAAACGGGGCCTTCGGGCCCCGTTTTCTTATGCGCTTTCGTTAAACAAATTCCTATGCGGCTTTGTCGATCACGCGGCATGGCACGCCCAGCCGTTCGAACAGTTCAAAGAAGTTAGAACAGGTTTTGGACACGCAGGACGGGTCAAGGATCGTGGCTCCGTTCCCCGCCGCGGCCATGACGCTGAATCCCATCGCCATGCGGTGGTCGTCATGCGGATCGACCACGACATGCCCCGGCGTGGCGGGTGTGATATCCAGCCCGTCCTCATTCTCGACAACGGGCACGCCTGCGCCTTGCAGCGTCTGATGCATCACAAGGATGCGGTTGCTTTCATGCTGGCGAATATGGGCGACGCCCTCAATCTTCACCGGCCCATCCGCGAACGGGGCGATGGCCGCCATGGCAGGCGTACTGTCCGAACAGTCATTGAGGTTGAACGTTTTCCCGCCCTGGAGGATCTTCGGCCCCACCACGCGGATATGACTGCCTGTCTGCGTCACGTCGCAGCCGAGCGTTTTCAGATGTTTCACAAACCCGATATCGGGTTGAAGCGTGTCGGGATTAAGATTGGTAATCGTAATATCGCTCTGTGTCGCAGCGGCAATCCCGAAAAAATATGTCGCGGTCGAGGCATCGGCCTCCAACTGGATATCGCGGCCGATATAATCCTGCGGCTGGATACGGAAGTGCATCAGGTGTTCGTCATGCTCCACCTTCACGCCGAACTCCTCCATCAGCGAAAGCGTAATGCGCACATAATCCGCCTGAACGATATGATCTTCGACAATGATCGTGACCGGCTCACGCGCCAACGGCGCAGCGATCAAAAGGCCGCTGATAAACTGGCTGGAGATTTTGCCGCTGATCCGCGTTTCGCCGCCTTTCAGGCTGCCCCCGCGAATTTTCATCGGAAAGGCGCCATCCACCGGCATGTCGATCTCCGCGCCCAGCTTGCGCAGCGCTTCGATCATCGGCGTCACCGGACGGCGGGCAAGTTGCGAGGACGATGTCAGCGTAATCTCCCCCTCCCCGCGCGCGGCGATCACGCCCGGCAGGAACCGCGCGATGGTTCCGGCGGAACCTATATAAGGAACATCTGCGCCGACAAGTTTCAGGCTGCCATCGCCCGCACCTTCGATCGCGATATATTCCTCTTCCGTGCTGGCTTCTACCGTAACGCCGAGCTTGCGCAGCGCATCGACGCACCAATAAGAATCATCGCTGAACAGCGGGCTGCGCAACACGCTGCGCCCCTTCGCAATAGCAGCCAGCACCAGCGCCCGGTTGGTAAAGCTCTTGCTGCCCGGAAGCGCCATTTCGGCGCGGAACGGGCGCGGCAACTTGCCAACCTCCACGGCATAGGCGGGCTTCATGCCCCAGGGAGACAGGGCTTCGGAATTCTTGCTCATAATGTATCTGGCCTTTCGGCTACGCTTTTACCGTATCGCGGGCGTGGCGTCGAGCGCCTCTTGGATACGCTTGTCGACATCGTCGATCAGCTTTTCCAGGAACGCTGTCTGCTTGTCTTCCCGTTCCGACAACGTCACGCTGGACGGCATGACCAGCGTGCGGTCCATCTTGATGACTGTGTTCTGGCGACCCTGGAACCCGCTGGGCTGGGACACCACTTTCAATTGCAGCAGAACGCGGTATTCGTCTTCGGTGCCGACATCCGCCCATTTCAGAACCTTGCTGTCCTGCTTGATCTGGCGGACGTGAACCCGCGCGTCTTCGATCAACAGCGTAAAATTCCCGTCGGCGGCCCCGCTGCTGCGGAACCTGTTGGCGGCATAGCGCTTGACCGCCTCGCTCGGCGCCAGGACGAACTGGCCGGAGATATCTTCCGGGTCGTTCGGGTTGGTATAGGCTTCCTGCACGTCCGCCGACTGAACATTCAAGCTCATGGGCGCGTATTGCGAAAAGGTCAATTGCGGCGCCTGCTCCGGATGGGCATAGGTGCAGGCGGACAGGGCTGCGACAGCAGCAAAAATCATCAGGGTCTTTTTCATGGGGCTTTTCCTTCTGTAAACTCAACAGGGTTGAAAACGTAATCGGTGCTGCAAAATTCGCACGTCATGACAATCTTTCCATCTACGGTAACATCGGCGATATCCTCTGGCGTCATGGACGATAAAACCGCCCGGACCCGCTCCGCAGAACAGCGGCAGGCGTGAGTTAGATGCTGCGGTTCAAACACACGAACGCCTTCTTCATGAAACAGGCGGAACAGCAGATCCTGCGCGGAAAGGCCCGGGTCCAGCATTTCACTGTCTTTAACGCTGCTGAGCAGGATCATCGTACGGCGCCAGTCGTCCTCGTCCACGTTGCTCTGGTCTTTGTTATACGACGCGGTAACTTCGGGCATCTGCTGCAACATAATCCCTGTTCCGCGCCACTGCCCATCAACTTTACCTACCGTCATCATCATACCGGTCTGGATCTGCTCGGACTGGGTAAAATAATGCTGCACGCTGGACAGCAGCGAAGGCGGCTTCATTTCTACAATGCCCTGATACCGTTCCGTGAATTCGCCCTGATCGACCGTAAAGGCCATATAGCCTTTGCCCAGCAATTCCGCGCGGTCTTCCTTGAATGAACAGGTTTTAAGGTCTTCTTCTTTGAATGCCGCACAGGCGCGGATATGCCCGGCGCTCGTCATATCGGAGACAAGCATCGTCACCGGCCCGTCGCCGCTGGTCTGCAGCGTGAAGATGCCTTCGTATTTTAGCATGGAAGACAACATACCGCACAGCACAGCCACTTCCCCTGTCAGATGCAAAACATCCTCAGGGTAACTTTTGTGCGCGGACAGAATGGCGTCCAGCGCCGGGCCGAGCCGCACCACCCGCCCGCGGATGCGGGAGGTTTCCAACTGGAACGGCAATATCAGATCGTCGGTTTCGCTCATATCAACTCTTGATCTTATACCCGGTCTGCAGCATGCGCAGCGTCATGAATGCCAGCGCCAGATTAATAACCAGCAGCGACGACACGCCGACCGTCAGGTCTCCGTCCGCATGGCCCGTAAATCCGTAGCGGAACCCGTCTATCATGTAAAAGAACGGGTTGTAATGCACCAGCTTTGCCCAGAATTCCGGCAACTGGTTGGCGGAATAAAACGTGCCGGACAAAAAGGTCAGCGGCGTGACGATGAAATTGGTTACAGCGGCGATATGGTCGAACTTTTCCGACCACAATCCCGCAGCAAGGCCGAGGCTGGACAGCATCGCATTGCCGAGCAACGCATAGACGATGACCGCCCATAGGGCGTGGATATCCATGCCCACACTGGCCCAGACCGCGACGGCGCAGACAAGCCCGACGACCAGCCCGCGAATGATCGCGCCGACCATATACCCGGTGAACAGTTCCCCCGCCGAAAGCGGCGGCATCAGGACATCGACGATATTTCCCTGCACCTTGGCGATAACGATGGAGGAAGATGTATTTGCAAACGCGTTTTGCACCATCGTCATCATGACGAGCCCCGGCGCAAGAAACGCAAGATACGGCAGCCCCTCCATCTTCATTTCCAGACCGCCGAAGGCCAGCGCGAAAACCGCATAATAAAGCAGCGTCGTCACCACCGGCGCAATGATAGTCTGGGTGTAGACGTTCAGGAACCGCCCCACTTCCTTGCCGATCAGGGTCTGGAGGCCGATCCAGTTGACGCCGTTTATGACACGCGGTTTGAGTTCGCCGGCGTTTGGTATAAAATCGGTCTGGGACATGAAATAAAGAACCTTAAATATGCGTGATATGACTGCCAGCCAAGATATGACGGAGCCTGAGAATATCAAGAAGGGCGCGCCGCGCAAGGGCAAGAAACCCCCGAAGAAAATCACGGAAAAATACCTCTATAATTCGGGGCTGGCCTATCTGCAGCGTTTCCCCGCCAGCACGCCGCATTTCCGCCGCATCATGGGCCGGAAGATCGACCGCTCGTGCAATTACCATAAGGATCAGAGCCGGGAGGATTGCGCCATGCTCCTGGACGCCGCTGTCGGCACCTTTACCCGCATGGGCCTGCTAAACGATGAAGCCTATCTTCAGGGGATGGTGAATTCCTTGCGCCGCCGGGGGCTTTCACGTCAGGCTATCCTGTCCAAACTGCAGCAAAAGGGACTGACCGGCGCCGATGTCATCGCCGCCCTCGCCGTGCAGGACGACGAAAATCCCGGCATTTCCGCCGATATGGCTGCAGGGCTGCGGCTTGCCCGCCGCAAGCGTCTGGGACCGTTTCGCAAAATAGAGGCTGACCGCAACAAGGAACTGGCCGCCATGGCCCGCGCCGGGTTCGATTTTGAAACGGCGCAGAAAATCCTGTCCCTGCCCCCTGATGAGGCGGAAGAAATCTTATCCTCTATCCGTATTTGAAGCTCTAGACGTTTTCCGGTTCTTTTTGCGGCGCCAGCGTAACGCGCTTGGCCGGGAAGACCAGCGAGGCGGTGGTGCCGACGCCTTTTTGTGAAAACAGCTCCAGCGAACCGCCATGCAGGGACATCAACGAGCGCACCAAGGTAAGGCCCAATCCCGTGCCGGATTCGCTCTTGCTCAGGCTCGTGTTGACCTGCCCGAAAGGCGAAAGCGCCTTTTCGATTTCCTCATCCGTCAGGCCGATCCCGGTATCGGTGATGGATACGTGCATCTGGCCCTCATCGTCCACGTCCGCGTGAATGGAAACCCGTCCGCCCTCAGGCGTGAATTTGATCGCGTTGGAAAGAAGGTTCATAAGCATCTGCTTGACCGCGTGCGCTTCTCCAATCAGCTTCGGCGTTTCCTCGCTGACATAGTTCGAAAGGATCGTTTTGTGCGTTTCGATTTTCGGGCCCAGCATGTCGATGGAGGACAGAATAACCTTGTTGAGGTCGACCACGCCTTCGTTCAACTGGCGCTCACCCGCTTCGATGCGCGATACATCCAGAATATCGTTGATAACCTGCAGCAATCTTTTGCCGCTCTCATTGATATCGCGGGCGTAATCCAGGTATTCCGTCCGGCCGACCGCGCCGAACGCCTGATTCCGTATAATATCGGAAAAGCCGATAATGGCGTTCAGCGGCGTGCGTAATTCATGCGACATGTTGGCCAGAAATTCGGATTTTGCGCGGTTCGCAAGGTCGGACTGGATTTTTGCTTCGCGCAGGCCGATTTCGGCGTCCTTGCGCTGGGTAATTTCCTCGATGCTGCCTTCGAAGAAGTTTAACTGTTCCTCGTCGTCTTTTACGGCACGCAGGGATTCCTGCACCCATATGATCTTGCCGTCCTTGCGGCGGACCTGGCATTCGACGTTGACAGTGCCGGACCTGACGGCGTCACGCAGATGGCGTTCCCGCTCCCGGCCGTTGAAATAAATTTCCACGTTGGCATTGCGCACGTCGCGCAGGATTTCATCCGCATTCGTATATCCCAAAATCTTCGCCATGGCGGGGTTGGCGCTCAAATACACGCCTTCCGGCGTTACCTGGTAAATCCCGCCCGCGGCGTTTTCAACGATCGCGCGATATTTCTTTTCCGCTTCGGAGAGGGCGCGTTCGGCGCGACGGCGCTCCTCCACATCGGTGATCGTGCCGACGACGCGAAGTTCCTTGTTCTCATCCTGCCGCAGCATGGAGATGGCAAGCTCCACCGCCCGGAACGTGCCGTCTGCCGTACGAAGACGGGTAAAGGCGCGGTAGGCGTTTTTCTTTCCCTTGACCAGTTGCGCGAGATTGCTGCGCTGTTCAGCCTGATCCTGCTGGTACAGCAGATCGAAGATATTCCGGCCAAGCGAGCGTTCCGCCGAAAAACCGGTGATTTTCTGCCATGTCTCGTTCAGAAACAGCAGCTTACCGTCCGTCGAGGTTTCGAAGATGATATCGCTTACGGCGTCGATCACCGCGCGATTGTCTTTTTCCTGTTTGCGCAGCGCGTGGTTCAGTTTTTCCCGTTCCTGCGCCTCGGCATTCAGCTTTTCGTTGTTCTGCGCCAGTTCCCGGTTCATGGAAGCGAGGCGCAGCGATTGTTTCTGGTTGTTGCGTACATAGAGCGTGCCGATAAGCGTCAGGGTGATCCCGAACATCAGCATGAGCATGGGGATCTTTTGCAGGAACTGCTCCCGCTCGCTCAACGAAACCCACAGGCTGAGCCGCACAGATTTGTCAGCCAGCGGAATGGCCGACTCTTTACGAAAAATGTCTTTACTCTCTTTTACATCCACGGGGGCGCTGGCGCGCACATATTGATAAAGGTTGATATTCCGGTCACCGAAATCGATGTTCAATGCCTGAATGTTTTTACGGTAATCAAAAAATGCCGGGGCCAGGACGCGCCCAACAACCGTCTGGCCGTAAACGATGTCGGTTCGGCCATTGGACGTCTTGACCGTTTTTGCCAGTATCAGCGGATATTTCCCATTTTTTTCATAACCTGAAAAACCTTCGTATCCGTCCAGAACACGAATGCGGTCTTTGTCTTTTTGCGTAGAAGCGACGACAAACTGATGAAGCTTTACGACATCGGCCTGCTTTTCTCCTGCAGCGAGCATGTCGTGTGCCAGATACTGGCCGTTTTCATCCTGTTCCAGCCAATAAATTCTGTCGTAATACCCCTCGAAAGAAAAAGACGTGCGGAATTTTTCGACGATGTCATCGGACGGCAAATTTCCGGAAAAAGACGCGATGGACGCTGCGCCCTGGATAGCCTTTTCCAGATTGCTAAACCTCTCGCCCAGATGATCCCGGGTTTCATAGGATACGGAAGTCAACCCTTCCTGCACGATCTGCCCGATAAAAACATTCAAGGTCAGGAAGGCCGTGAGCGTCAGGATCAGCCCGTTCAAAAGCACCATGATCTGCGCCATGTGCCCTGACATCCAGCCGGTCTTCTCAGGTTTCTTTACAACCTCAACCGGCTTTTGAAAATTATCGTTCCCGACGACAGTCATCCAGTAATCTCAATAGGTTCGTGCAGCGCGAAAAGCGCTATGTCCCACTCTTCACCTTGCCGAAAACAGGTTAAAAATCTCCTAACTGCGAAAGAAAGAATTTTCCTGCCGGGATTCACCGGGCTGCATTCCGCAGCATGGCTGGTGAAAGCCTCCGCGTTTTGCCTTGACCGTCCTGCACAAAAACCATAGTGTGAAACATCAGGATCATTCAGGAGACTCTCCCATGCAGCAAAAAAATTCTGCTGAAAATTTTTTCAACGATATGCAGACTACGCTCAAGGACATGATCGGCGCCATGCCATCCGCCGCTCCGTTCGATTTCAAAGCGATGCTTGAAACGCAGCGTAAAAACTTTCAGGCAATTACCGAGGCAAATCAGCGCGCCCTCCAGGGCTGGCAGGCTCTGGCCCAGCGCCAGGCGGAAATGGTCAGCCAGTTTGTGCAGGACAATTCCGGCCTTGCGCGCGATGCGATGGCGGAAGGAAGCCCGCAGGATAAATTTGCGCGCCAGACGGAAATCTTCAAAAACGCTTATCAGAAATCCATCCTGAACACACAGGAATTGGGCGAAATCGTGCGGAAATGCACCGTCGATACGGCCGAAGTGCTGAACCGCCGCCTCTCCGCCAGCCTGTCCGAAGCCAAGACAACGGCCAAGAAAGCGCAAAACGAAGCCTAGATTATCCTTCGCTCGAAAATTTTCAAAAGCCGCCTATGCAGGGCGGCTTTTTTCCTGCACAAAGGCGCCATGACTGATCCCATCACCTATGCCGATTTTGAAAAAGTGGATATTCGCGCCGGGCGCATTATCGACGTGCAGGATTTTCCCGAGGCCCGCCGCCCCGCTTATAAACTCTGGGTGGATTTCGGGCCCGGGATCGGCGTGCGGAAAACCTCGGCGCAGGTCGTGCAGAACTATACAGCGGAACAATTGAAGGGCCGCATGATCGCCGGCGTGGTCAATTTCCCGCCCAAACAGATCGGCAAATACATGTCGGAGTTCCTGGTGCTCGGCTTTCCGGATGCGGACGGCAACGTAACGCTGGTCGCGCCTGACAAGGACGTGCCGCTCGGCGGCAGGCTGTTCTAAATCGGCAGGTCTATGACGACCCGCAGCCCGCCCTTCGGGCTTTTATCCAGCCACACCTGTCCGCCATGGGCCAGCACGATATCCTGCACGATGGGCAGGCCGAGGCCCACGCCGCCCGTCTTGGAATTGCGGGAGGACTCGCCGCGGTAGAACGGCTTGAACACATCGTCATATTGCGCTTCCGGCACACCCGGGCCGTCGTCGTCGACACGGATTTCGATGGTATCGCCAAACCGCCCGGCGGATATCCACGCATGCTTACCGTATTTCAAGGCATTGCCGATCAGGTTGCCGATACAGCGTTCGAACGCCACAGGGCGCAGCAAAAGGCTCATTCCCTCGGGCACATCCGTGTGCACCAATATTTCTTCGCGGTTCGCCGCCGCGGCGGCCTGTTCGATCAGGTCTTTCAGATCTACGCGCGCCGGCTCCTCCCCGCCTTCGCCGCGCGCGAATTGCAGGTAGGCCTCGATCATGCGCTCCATATCGGCCAGGTCGTTTTTCAGGTCGGCAATCTCCTGCCCGACCATCATTTCCAGCTGCAGCTTCATCCGGGTCAGCGGGGTTCGCAGGTCATGCGACACCCCGGCCAGCATAGCCGTGCGCTGCTGGATCTGACGGCTGAGGCGCTCCCGCATGCCGATAAAGGCCCGCGCCGCCTGGCGCACCTCGCGCGCACCTTCCACCTTGAAGAACGGCACATCCCGCCCCTTGCCGAAGCGGTCCGCCGCCACGGCCAACCGCCGAATGGGCCGGATCTGGTTGCGCATGAAGATGGTTGCGATGACTAAGAGAATGATGGAAGAACCGACCATCCAGAGCAGCACGACATAGCCGGAAGAGGAAAAGATGCGCCGTTCGGGCACCACCACCTGAAGCGTCCCTCCTTTCAATTGCAGGTCCGCCTGAACCCATTTTTCGTCGCCGTCGACGCGGATATCGAACGGGCGGTGCAGTCTCTGGTAAAAGCTTTTTGCAAGCGTCTGGCTTATGACGTTTTCCCGGCTCGGGTTCTGCAAGGCCGTGCTGTTATCTTCAAAAACAGTCTCCAGCGTCCCGCCTGGGCTGTAGGCCAAAATCAGGTCCAGCGTCGGTTCCATGCTGCTTTTGAGACGCGCAATATTCTCCGGGCTGTCGTCTCGCTCGATCTCGTAAATCATGAGGGAGATTTCATTGGCGACGGAGGCCGCGAGCCGGTCCCCCATTTTCTGCCAGTGGCGGTCAAAGAAGATAAAGGTCGTGATGATCTGCACCAGGAAGATCGGCGTGACGAGGATCAACAGGGACCGCCCGAACAATGTGCTTGGCAGGATACCTTTAAAGAAGTGCTCGATCGGTTTGAACGGGTTCATCCCGCGATCTCCTCGGCCCGCAGAAGATAGCCCTTCCCGCGCACGGTCTGGAGATAACGGGGCACCTTGCTGTCCTCTTCCAGCTTGCGGCGCAGGCGGGTCACCTGCACGTCAATCGTGCGCTCCCCTGCGTCCACGCCGCAGAGATCCGCCAAATCTTCCCGGCTCAAAATCGTGTCAGCATGACGCGTCAGCGCTTTGAGCAGGTTGACCTCGACATCCGTCAGGCGGACCACCTCGTCGGTATCCACTAGTTCCGGCACCTGCGGGTCATACGTCCAGCGACCGATACGGTATTTCTTGGTCACGCCCCGTTCCTGCGGGCGGCGGCGCAAAATCGCCTGAAGGCGCAGAACCAGTTCACGCGGGTCAAACGGTTTGGCCAGGTAATCATCGGCGCCGGACTGCAACCCGTCCACCCTGTTCTCGATCTCGCCCATCGCGGTCAGCAGTAAAACCGGCAGGTCGCTGGTCTGGCGCAATTCCCGCGTCAGGGACATGCCATCCTGCCCCGGCATCATGACATCCAGGACCAGCGCATCGAACGTGGCGATCTTTAAAATCTCCTTGGCCTGCGCCGCATCGGCCGCAGTGAAGGATAAAAATCCATGTTCGTTCAGGTAACGGGAAACCAGCGTGCGGATACGGTCATCGTCATCCACCACCAGAATATGGGGAAGCGATTGAAAATCCTGCGGCTTTTGCGCGGCGCTCATCCGTTTTTACCTATCAGGAATGAATTTTACCTGCAACATAAAGCCTCCCGCGCTTGCATTTTCGCCCGTTTTCCCGAAAGATAGCCGGAACGGCAATCCATAACGGACAAGAAAAGAGCGGTAATCATGGCGGCACAGGCTTTCAGCGATCGGGACGGTTTAATCTGGCTGAACGGCAAGATCGTGCCGTGGCGCGAAGCCAATATCCATATCCTCACGCACGGCCTGCATTACGCCTCCGCCGTATTTGAGGGCGAACGCTGCTATTCCGGCAATATATTTAAAGACAAAGAACATTCGGACCGGCTCATCCGCTCTGCCGAGCTGATCGACATGAAGATGACAATGACATCTGAAGAGATCAGCAATGCCAAGGCCGAAATTCTGGAGGCCAACAAGCTGACCGACGCGTATATCCGCCCTGTCGCGTGGCGCGGCTCGGAACAGATGGGCATCTCGGCGCAGGCGACCCTCACCCACGTTGCCATCGCCTGCTGGGAATGGCCTTCCTACTTTTCCCCCGAGATGCGGGAAAAAGGCATTTCGCTCCAGACGGCGAAGTGGCGCGCCCCCATGCCGGACACCGCGCCGACGGCATCCAAGGCCGCCTGCCTTTACGCCACGCACACTATGTCCAAGCATGCGGCGGAACATGCGGGCTATACCGATGCGCTGATGCTCGATTACCGCGGGCTGGTGGCAGAGGCGACGGGCGCGAACATCTTCGTGATCAAGGATGGGCGGATCAAGACGCCTATCCCCGACTGTTTCCTCAACGGCCTTACGCGCCAGACGGTCATCGCGCTGGCCAAACAGCTTGGCCTGTCCGTCGAAGAAACGCGGATCAAGCCGGAGGAACTGGCGCAGGCGGATGAAGTGTTCCTGACCGGCACAGCCGCCGAAGTCACCGCCGTCGGCAAGATCGACCAGGCGGAATATAAAGTCGGTCCCGTGACCCGCCAGCTGCGCGATGCGTATGAGTCCCTCGTCCGCTCGAAACAGGCGAAGGCGGCTTAAAACATTATTAACCAGTTGAATTTATTTATAAAAAGCGCCTCCCTTCAGGCGCTTTTTTGCTTTTTGTTAAAGTTTTTCTCTATAATGAGGGCAAGATTACATAAGAGCGAGTCATGGCTGACTTCTTAAACTATACGCCGGAAGACAGAAAGAAGATCGCACAAGGTCTTCTTCCGCTCGTGCCCGGCGCGCCGGAAGGTGCCGCCGATGCCATCGCCGGTATGAGCGATGATGGTGTAACGGCTCAAATAAATTTCGCAAAACAGATTGTCGACGGCAACGTCGCCCCGCCTGCCAAGAGACGCGGCTTTTTAGCCATGCTTCGCGGGGAAGAACCCGAACCTCCGGAAGACGGCGCGCGTGACAAGCTGCGCAAACTGGTTGACCGCGAACGCACCGGCGATCGCCTGACCGATCCGAAACAGGTGCAGACACTGGAATCCGCGCTGGCGGCCGCCGGTTATAAAGTCGGCCTGAACAGCAATATCTCCGATCAGGAACGCGGCTATCTGGACGCGTTCTACACTCAGCTCGGCAACGGCATGTCGCTGAATTCCATCTTCACCGCCAACACGGAAACCTATCAGGCAGAAGCCGATGCCGCCGCACAGGCACAGGCCGATGCCGCGGCGGCGGAAGCGCAAGCAACTGCAGACGCTCAATCCCAAGCGGATATGTACAAACAATATGAAGCCGGCCTTGTTTATGCCGGTTACCTCGATCCTAAAGATGTCGGAAACCCTTCTGCCGCCGCAGAAGCGCTGAGCGGTATGGTTTCCAACGTGTCGCGCTCTAACACACCCGCAGACGAACTGCGCAGCATGTTCGCCAATATCGATTCGATGGAGCCGAACGCAAAGGCGCTGGACTTCATCCGTGAACATTCACTCGCCAACAATACCTCTGTCCGCCTCGAACAAGACCTTGAAAGCGGCGATCCGGCGCAAATAGAACGCGCACAGGCTTATATGCGCCTGAACGGCGTTCAGGTCGGCGGCGAGGATGTGCAGATCAACGGCCTGATTTACTCTCAGGATTTCAAAAACGTGGCCGAGGGCATGATCCGCCAGCCTATCACCGCGCCGGAAGGCACCGGCCCGAACGGCACGCTGAATATCCGCGAAATCTATGCGGTCAGCGCCCGCGACCAGCTTTATGTTTCGCAGGCGATGATGGAAGCGCTCTCTCCCGGCGAACGCGAAGCCGCGATGATGTACCCGGAAGCCAAAGACGCCATGGGGGGCGGCATGACGCGCGAAGGTTTTGTCGCCACCCGCCTGCTCGCGCAAGACCCCGCAAAATATGAAGCTCTGCTGGCCGCAGACAATGCCGCCCGCGCCGGCGCCACGCTGGATGTCCCGGTAGAATTTCAGGAAATCGCCGTTCCCGCCGGTACCACGCTGGAGGAAGAGCGTATCGATATCGCGCAAAACCCTGCCGGACTCAGAGATATCGAAGGCGGTGACGCCGTCGTCGATGTGACGCAGCCGATCGCCGATGTCATCGCCGAACACGGCCAGGGCGTGACAAGCAACATGGGCTATGTCGTTTTCGACGGCAAGGAAGTCGGTCTTGAAGGCGTCGCCGAAGCCCTAAAGCTGGCGCAAAACAATGATGGCGCAGATCTGACGATGCAGCGCGTTTTCTCCGTCGTTCAGGAAGCCGTGACCGGCCGCGCCGATATGCCTATTTCCATCTGGGACGATGTCCAGCCAGTAACCGAAATGCTCGGCATGGAGATCGGTCACCGCCTCAACCCGCAAAATCCACAGGACATGGCGACGATGCTGACCGGCGCGAGCATGTATGCCGGGATGGTTGCCGGTCGCCTGGAAGGCAAGTTCGAACCGGAATTGCCGCGTGAAGATGTAGCCGCCGCCATCAAAAATGTCGCCGGCCTCGACGGATCTCAGCCGCTGGTCGCGCCGCAAGCCCCCGCACCCGACGAGCCTGCACAAAAAGGCTGGTTGATGAGCACGTTCGAAAGATTCGGCCTGATGACCCCGGCCCAAGCTGCAACGCCCCAGGGCCCGGCCAACAGCCCGGAAGCGCCCGCCGCGGCCAATACCGCATCCGCCCCGCGCCAGCAGGAGCCGTCTCTGGTCGTCAACGGCCCGCAATAACGCCTGAACTTCTTTGCGCCCTGCGCGTTTGAAGCGTACAAGGAAACAATCATGCTCGATCAAACAACGCAAAACTCTCAACTCGATCCCAACAACCCGGATATTTTTACCAATCCCGATATGGTGCGCCAACTGGACCTCGCGGACCAGATGATCGCGACCATCAACCTCGCCAAAACAGGCCAGCTGGTCGGCGGCGACAATATCCGCACGCTGGAGGCCATCATGGCGGGCGCGGGATATCAGATGGTGCTGGACGGGCAGCTCAGTAGCGAGGAACAGGCCGCGCTTCAACAGTTTAAGGACAAGCTGGAAGACAAGGCTTTCAAAAATACTGCCATCGAACTTTTGGGCGCGATCGTCGGCGCACCTGCCGAAGGCAAGCTTGAAATGCCCGCCTTGAAACAAATGGTTTCCTTGTTCATGCCGGATGCGCCGGTACACAAAACAACATTGGCGCCCAATTCATTTTAACGCTCAATCCACGGCAATCGATCTGGCATTGTTTCCTTCAACATAAAAAACCACGACCAGATTCACTTCCGGCTCTTCCGGCGATATCCAATCCCTGCGTGAAAAAAGATATACCTGATTATCTTCACAAATGATTGTCCCTGCGTTTACGTCAGAACTGTAAACTTGAATCTTACCCTTTATGCGCATCTGCATTATTCGTTCCTTATACTTCAACAAATTCACGCAATCCTGAATGTGGAACTTATGCGCCGCTTAATCATTTGATTAAAAAGAGCAAAATAAATGACGTGGCACAATATTTTAATCAGGAAGTTACAAGAGCATTCTGACATCTCCGAAACCGGCCTCGCCGCGATCCATAAGCTTCCCGGCAAGATACGCAGTTTTGATAAGAATGAAGACATTCTCAGGCAGGGCGATAAACCGGCGGATTCCGCCGTAGTGGTGGAGGGAATGATCGCCCGCTATCACACCGCGCCATCCGGACGCAGGCAATATCTTTCTTACCACAACCCCGGCGACATGCCCGATGCGCAGACCCTGTTTCTTGAACATATGGATCATTCTCTTTGTGCGATTGAAAAGTCCGTGATCGTTTTGGTCCCGCACAAAGCCATCACGGATCTATTTAAAACAAACCCGGATGTGGGATTTGCGTTCTGGAAGGAAACGCTGATCGACGCGTCGATTTTCCGCGAGGCCATCACCAACAACAGCAGCCGGGATATGCAGGCGCGCCTCGCGCATTTCTTCTGTGAACATTTTTACAAGGCCTGCAAAGCCGATCTTGCAAAAACGGCCCGGTGTAAACTTCCTTTGACCCAGACCCAGCTTGCAGAAACGCTGGCATCCTCCCTGCCCTCTATCAGCAGGACTCTGACGAAACTCCGCAAAACGAAAGCCATGGAATTCGAAAATGGCTATCTGCACATTAAAAACTGGAAAAAGCTGGCCGAAATCGGGGATTTCAATCCCGGCTACCTGCACTTGGAAAAAGCGTCAAGGCGTTGATCAGTTGTTAAACC
>JBDHTU010000016.1:0-19002 GCA_039808805.1 Micavibrio sp. | reverse complement strand
GGGGGCGGGGGCAATTACACACAAAAAAAATAGTTTCGCCATGGCAAAAATCCCCATAATTTTCATGGTCAGAAAGACTCCGCTACATAGTTACTCCCTCTGGGGGAGGGTGGGGGGGGGGGGGGGGGCTACTGGACGCGAACAATCTGGTTTGTATCATCGAAACACTCCCCAACCTCTCTGGATTTTAGAATGTCCCCAACTTGCCTTTTAGTACCCCTGCCAATCCCATTCCGCGTATCTGTGTAAATCATACAAAGACGCGCATTGTCCATGTCCTGAAAATGGGCGAGTTTTTCCCGTTGTTCCGGTGTCATATTTTCAAATTGGGCGGGGTGTACAACAGTGCAGGCGCACAAAGTTAGCAGGCAAAGCGTAATAGATACTTTCTTCATGACGATCCTCATCTTGCACAGGCTTCACGAATACGCGGATTGACGATGCTAAACCCGTCCCTGTGATCGGCAGATTCTCCCACGACTTTCTGAGCAACAGCCCCATCTTTAAAAAGAACGATAAAAGGCACCGCGCCGACATAGCCGCCGAACCTGTTCTTGCTGTTGACGGAGCCGCAGACCTTCCAGCCGAACATTTCATATGTCCCAAAGACGGGGGATGTATGGAAGTATCCCTTCGATGGTTTGCCGATCTCAAAAATTGGGGATGTAGGATCAATCAGGTCGCGGCTGATTGCGGTCTTTGCCAAAACTTCATAGTTTTTAGGCGGCGGCGTTCCGTAATCGGCATTGGCAATCTGTGTTTGTGTTACAGGCGTGGCGCATCCGGCCAAACTAAAAATCGAAAGAAGTGTAAAAACTTTAAAAGATTTGAATATCATCGTTTAACTCCCAAAAGAAAAGACCACCAGATGTGACTCTGGTGATCTGGGTGTTTTCATCCGTGTCGAAAGAAACGGCGCGATGCTTTTAGCTTGCGCCTGTACATGGCATCGCCACCCAGACCATAAGTCCGAGTAGCGACACAATCGCGGCAGTGTCAGAGCCGCTTTCGACGGGGATGAAAAGCCCCAGACCAGATACATCTGACCCATAGCCACACTATGGGAATGGCCGTAGCGGGTCAATCGGATAAAAACCTTAATACCTTCGGCGGATACAGCAGCCGAAGGCTGCCTTTTAAGCAGCCTTTAGGAAAACTTCATAAAATTAGAAACCTGTCAGAGAGCGTTTGAACTTACATGCGTTCTGTATGGAATATCTTTAACCGGGGACACCCCATCCCCCATGGTCAACAAGAAAAGCGATTCCGTTTCAATCCTTTAAGACGCAGCTATTCTATCGGCATAAAATCCTGTCAGGAATGTATAGCTATAACATACTGTAAAATATCATTATTTAAAATGACGGTATTCAGACATATATCACGGCCTATTTAGGAAGACAGACAGATCAAGACCGTAATCGATTTGCTCGATAAAAGGCCGTAAATCACTCGGCGTAAAATCCGTGCCATAAAGGGTGCGGGTGCTTCTTGATCGTTCCTCTCCCGCGCATCTTCCATCCAGCGCATCCAGAATTTCATCCGTTACACCTTTCATGCGGCGTATTTGATCGACATAGTTATGGCGGAAGGAGTGGAAGACATGCTTGGGTGTTTTAATGCCCAGCGCCTTTAGATAAGCCGCGAATTGACGGCTATAGTTTTTGATTTTATCACCATCCTGATAAGTAATATTGTCCTGAAACAAACGCAGGTTATCACTGCGACATGGCTTTTCCCTGTCTCTCCAATAATCGAAGAAACCAATTTTTATCAGGTCGGAATGTAGGGGGATTTTACGTTGGCTTCCTTCGGTTTTGAGGGATTTTCCCTCACCATCCTTGTTAACATCGATATGCCAAACGCCTTGATCGTCCTGCTTGATATCGCCGTGAACCAATTGCAGGATTTCCCCTAAACGCAAGCCCGTGTAAAGGCCTATAAGCGGAACCCAATAATAGCCGTCTTTGAAAACGGTATCGCCTTTCTCCCAGATTGATCGAACAGCATTTTTACGCCCTGTGTAGATCGCAGAGGAAAAGAGCGTGTTGAGTTGTTCTTTCGAGAACGGCAGACGTGCACCCTTGCTGCTTTTATGTACTTTGAAAGAAACGCCATCCAGCGGATTGGAAGCCATATGTCCATCCGCCACGCACCAGCGAAAGAATCGGTTAAAACCTTGCCAATAAAAATTGCGGTTCTTGGGGGCTATTTTTTCGTACTCGGCCATAGACAGAACATCCGGCAAGGATATGCCCTTATTTTTGTACTTTTGAACATAGTTTTTAGGAAGGTTCAAAACCAAGTCCCGAAGCGCAACACCGTGTTCTTTTTTATTAAGGCCAGATACAAGCATATCCGCACCTAAAAAATCGATCAGCCTATCCAAATGACTTTGATCCGGCGGTTCAGAGTCAGCAGATTCGTTATTTGCAGAAAGAAATGATATGTAACGGCTGATAGCATCTTGAAGGGTCGTAACGCAGCGTTGACTGCTTTTCTTGATATAATAAGGCTCCAAGTCGCACAGATCGTAAACACCGCTCCCCATATCGATAAAAGGATTCATGCAATCCTTGAAAAGTGGTATTTTAGATTGCATTTCTAACATATCTTCACGCATGGCGGCCAATTCAACACGCTTTGCTTCCAGCCGCGCCATCTTGATGTAATTTGTCATACGCATATCGTATGAATGCTCCGAACCTTGCCACGTCATAAGCCGTTTTGCGGTTTCTTCATCCTCTATATCGCAATCGCCTGCTTTGTAGCGTTTTTGAAGGTCGGCATATTCATGCTCGGCCAGCCGTATGAAATTGTAAGGATCATCGGGATTGCCGGATTCAGGAGGATTGAGCATATTCCTTACGGCAACATCCGTACCTTTTGCCAGCAGAAGCAGTTTTTCAAAATAAGTCTGGGCAAGCCCCTGCAATGTTTCATTGGCTACGGTCATTTTTTCTATCTCTGCAAAGAATGAAGTAACCATATAGGCAAGCGGCCTCGTCTTTTTAAGGGCCACTCGATAATTATTTGTGCGCAGGGAGCATTTATATTCCGTTTTGCCGATCCGTTCGGACAGGGTACGGGGAATTGCAATACGAAAATAAAAAGTGCCGTTACGGTTCTGGATATGAGTATCGAATTTCACCGACATCAAAATGGCCTTCTGTACCAGTTAATGTACCAAGTGGCCGTCTAAAAACCGTGATGCAGGAAATTTCCTAAGACTTTCAATACCCATTCGGGTAAATGGTGGGCGGTACAGGGATTGAACCTGTGACCCCTTGCGTGTCGAGCAAGTGCTCTACCGCTGAGCTAACCGCCCATCAAAAGGCAATGCGGTAATCGGCGTCATACATACCGGGCCGGGGCTGGCTTTTCAAGCGTTAAAATCGGCCTTCTTGCCCGGCTTTGGAAAATGGTGCAAAAAACCCGCTGCCGTGTGGGGCCTCGCGGGTTTTTCGGCGTGGGGATTCTCTATTACGGCGTTTGTTCTTTTATGCGGTGCGGGCCTGCTGAAAATCAAAGTCGGCCGTGATCCCTGTGAAATGGGCCATGGCGGCGCGGTGCAGGGCGAAATAGCTTTTGTTCGCCTGGCGGTAAAGGCGGACCGCATCCTCGCACTGGCGGCGCAGCATCGCGCCTTCTAACTGGATCAGGTTTTGCTGGAACCCTTGCGCCTTGCCCGCGCGACGCCATTCACGCAGGCGCCAGACCGCTACCATGGCTTGGGCGCGGAAGCGCTCCTGCAGTTCGGACAGGGCCTTTACATCCATATATTGCGGGGCGCGATTTTGCGGCAGGGTACGGCGGTTCAGGTCATCGATCAAACCCTGCGCCACTGCGGGACCGTATTTCAGTTCCAGTTCGGCATGAAGCGCGGCGAAATCGTTATTCTGTTTGTTTTCAACGGTATACATAATCATCACACCTTTTAAGTTTTTGCCCCTGAATTTGCGTAAGACCAGTGTTTTATATTGACTAAAGATTAACAAATCGTTAAAAAACATAGAAAAACACGGATAACCATTCAAAAAGGTGTATTTTGGATATTTCTGCACAACAACTCCGCTCCGCCCGGGCCTATTTTGATATCAGTCGTAACGATGTTGCGGCGGCGGTCGGCATCGGGGTTCAGACTTTGGCGGATCTAGAAAATGGAAAGACGGACAGCCCGCGTATATCCACCCTGGACAGCCTTCGTCTCTTTTATGAAGCGAGAGGCGTTGAATTTACCGATGATGGCGGCATCCGGCCGAACAAGGTGCGCGTCCAGCAATATCAAGGTGCGGATGGGTTTCGCCGTTTTATGGATGATGTCTATGAAATCGCCAGCACGTATGGCGGCGAAATTTGCCTCCACAATGCAAAACCTCAGAATTGGATCAAATGGCTGGGCATAGAGTGGAACGCCATGCACACCCAGCGCATGCTGGATATACCCAGGAAACTGGATTTCAAAATCACTGCCGGGCACAACGATTACCAGATGATCGGAAAGCATGCCGAATATCGCTGGCTTCCGCAGGAAATGTGGAACGACCAATCTTTTTACGCGTATGGGGACAGGATTGCTCTCTTAAATTTTGAAGAAGACAGCGTGCATATTGTCGTTATGCACAACCGGAAATTTGCCGACGGATTTAGAAAGCTGTTCAATGTCGCATGGAATAACGTGACAATCGTTCCGCCTCAAAGGGAGGAATAGCTTGGAAAAGGCGACCAAAAGTAAGATCGGCATTTTTGTCTGTAATGATCTTACAGGCCTTTTAATCCTGAACAAGATTATACCCGGTATGAAATACTTGGGGTATGAGCCGGTTATATTTCATGCGGGCGATAACAGAAATCGCCAGTTCAAAATACCAACGCCTCCGGTCGTTTCCTTTTTTAACACAGTCCTTACCCGTGATGTGATTATTCCGACTTTGGAAAATTCAAATGCGGCTCCCGAAAAAAATTGCACGTTTCGCCAATTGGCAACACGTTACGATTTGGAGCTTCAAGAGATAAAGAACGTAAACGATTACGAGTTTCTGGACCGCATAGCTTCGGACGATTCCTATTGTGGGGGTATCGCTTTGCGCTTTTTACAAGTCTTTGAAGATAGCGCCATTCGCGTTTTTCACAAAAAAGGATTTTTGTGGAACCTGCACAGCGGGATTTTGCCGAAATACAAAGGTTTGCTGACGCCGTTCCGGGCGATAGAAAATGGCGATCCTACTTACGGGATGACGCTTCACGATTTGGCAATAAATATCGATGAAGGCGATATCATTCAAATTTACGAACTGCCGCTCAATCATCACAGGCCGATATTCGATCTTTACATGGATACGGTCCCGGTCGGCACTGAAATGATTTTGCACAATCTGACGTCTTTAAAAGAGAAGGGATCAGTGGATCTCGTGCCTCAAACAGAGTTGAAGTTGCTTACATACTATACAAACCCGACAGCGCAAGAGTTCAGAAGGTTTATGGAGAAAGGCATTCTCTATGCCGATCCTTACGAGGCGATCGAAAGAATAGTAAGCTTGTTCAGCGTTGAGGGGTCTTCTTTGGCAATTTCCCTTAAACGCGCATTGCTGCTCGCTCTCAGCAATTCTGTGAGCTCTCCCGCCGTTTTTGATTTTAAAGAAAAAATTGCTTCGAAATAAAAATCAAAACGCCGTCTTCAGCGAGAACAATATGCGCGGGCCGTCGTCACCGTTCATTACCGGCGTTGCGACCGATTTGGTCAGCGGAAACGCGGCCTGAAGCGAGCCGGAGACGCGTCCACCGAGTTCATAATATACACCCACGCCCGCGGAGGAGGCGGAGACGGGCTTTTCGCCCGGATCTTCGTTCCAGACCTTGCCGATGTCATAAAAGGCGAACGGCACCAGCCGGAGATTTTCATTCAGCAGCGGATCTATTCCGCCGTAGCGCAGTTCCAGCCCGCCTGCCATACCCTGGTCCCCCGTAATTTCAGACGGGTCGTAGGCGCGGCCAAAGCGCGGGCCGCCATAGCCGAATTCCTGCGAGGAAAGCAGTGGCACCTGCGTATACTGCCCCGAAACGTCGGCGGACAATTCAAAATCCGCCGGGAGATGCTGTTGCCGGGCGGCATCCACAGTGAAGGAAAGAAAATCGCTGTGCCCGCGTCCGCGGGATAAATTCTCGCTGCCGGTCTTGGTCGCGCCAAGAACATCGGCGCCCTTGTTGATACCGGCGGTCAGGATGTTGGTGCCGTCCCACCTGTCCTGCGTTTGCAGGGTCGCGGCAAGCCGCAGCACGCGCAGCTTGTCATCGATCAGTTCTTCATCGAGGAATTCCGTTGCGGTGTTGTGCAGTTGAAACGCCGCGCCGATTTCAAGCGCGGTCTTGCGTGTGAGAAGAAGCGGATAGGTCAAGCCTATTTCAGCGAACGTGCTGTCCCCTTCAACTTCCAGCGGTTTCAGCGTGTGGCCCGGTTCCGAGTTTGAATAGGAAAGCGCGGCATGCGCGGAAAGGCCGTTCGACATCAGCGGTATGGTATAATCGACCGCGCCGTATTGCACCTCGCGCACGGGGACCGACGTGCTGGCCTGCACCTGCAGGCGGTCATAAGAATTCAGGACGTTGCCGCCGACCCATTGCGCCGTCGCCTGGTGCGGGCCGATGAAGCGCGAACCGTAATTGTTGTAAGCCAGGGAGAATTCCGGCGGATTTCGGGTTACCTTCAACGCGATGTCGATAGACCCTGCCTCTAAATTCTCAACCTGCTCGGGCGCTGTCAAAATACTTTGAACATAGATTCCGTAAGACTGGTTGAGCAGCAGCGCATAGCGTTCCAGCGTCGGCCCATGGAGCGGGGACATCGCCTTGATCCCCTCAATAATGCCGGAGAGGATTCCCATCGGGTCCCGTGACAAAAGCCCGTCCGGGTCTTCAACGTGGACGTTGCTGACACGCCCTTCGATCACGCGGATCACGACATTTCCGTTTTCGATTTCCTGCGTCGGAAGCACGGCGCGGGAGAGGAAATAGCCTTTATGCCGATACGCCGCCGTTATGCGTGCGGCGAGATGGTTCAGTGTGGCCAGATCTACGGTGCGTGCGGTGTATTCGGAAACCAGCGGATCAAACGCACCCGGTGGAAACGCGGTCACGCCTTGCAGTTCCACACCCTGCAGGACAAAGCCTTCTTCGGCAAAGGGAATGGGTCCGTCGGCATTGGGGCCGGAAGGCCCGGCGATTTCATCGACGCTGGGTGCCTGTGGCGCACGGAACCGGTTTTCGAGGCGTCCGGGATCGGCAGAACCGGGGAGTGATTGAGGCTGAATTTGCGCCATGGCTGCGCCATCCGGTACGCAACTCAACGCGGCCAGAAGCATGGTAATGCAGCGGGTTTTCATCCTGCCAGTCATGATATTCAACAGACAAAGTTTCAGAAATACGCAAAGAACCAGTCAACTCTTTGGAATAATAGGCGATTTAGGCGGTGTCGGCGAGAGGCTTTTTGGGTTTATCGATCCATTTGTTTACAAAATTTTAACTATCAGACCATAATGTGTGTACCACAACCGTCTTCATAACTCCTTAATCCCCAATTCGTTAAAATATTCCTTACGATGCGAACAACTCGATCTATTTTGTATACATCAGCGGCCGTATTTTCGCTGGTAGCGTCCGGAACTGCTTTTGCAGCGCCCGAAGGCGGGGTTGTATCGCGTGGGTCTGCAACCATCACCCAAGCGGGAAAAAAGACCGATATCCGCCAGAAATCCAACAAAGTCATCCTCGATTGGCGCAGTTTCGACATCGGTGCGGACGAACATACCCAGTTTTATCAGCCGTCAAAAAATGCGATTGCCCTGAACCGCATCAACGACGTCAAGGCCTCGCAGATTGATGGGAAGCTGACCGCCAACGGCAATATCATGCTGATCAACCCGAACGGGGTTGTGTTCGGCAAGGGTGCGCAGGTGAATGTCGGTTCGTTGACCGCCACAACGGCCAATATCGACGACGACGATTTCATGGCTGGAAAGATGGATTTCAAGCAGGCCGGAAACACGGCGGGCAAGATCGTCAACAACGGCAGCATCACGGTCAAGGATGCAGGCCTCGTCAATTTCGTTGCGCCGCAGGTGGAAAATAACGGCACGATCGTCGCCAAGCTCGGCAAGGTGCAGCTGGCGGCGGCGGACACATTCACGCTCGACATGGCAGGCGATGGTATTCTCCAGGTCGCGGTGAGCCCGGAAGACGGCCAGAAAATCGCAAAAAACAGCGGCGACATCACCGCGCAGGGCGGCTATGTCGCCGTGACCGCGGCAAAGGCACGCGGGTTGATCGACTCGCTGGTCGATAACAGCGGCGTCATCGAAGCATCGTCCATGACCGCCAAGGGTGGAAAAATCATTCTCTCCGCCGAAGGCGGCACGACGAAAACATCCGGGACGATCAAGGCCAACGGCAAAAAAGGCGGCGGCGAGATTCTCATCGGCGGCGATTACCAGGGCGTGGGCACGACGCCGAATTCCAAGAACACCGAAGTTTCATCCGGTGCGGTCATCGAAGCCAGCGCCACCTCTGTCGGCAATGGCGGCAAGGTCATCGTCTGGGCCGACGGTAATACGAATTATGCCGGCAGTATCAAGGCGCAGGGCGGCGTAAACGGGGGGAATGGCGGCTTTGTCGAGACGTCGGGCAAGGGAAACCTGCATGTTGCCGAAGGATCGGGCGTCACGGCCAGCGCGCGCAATGACGAGGGTGAGGCGGGAGTATGGCTTCTCGATCCGTCGAATGTCACCATCACGGACGGCAGCGGGGATACCATTCCGGGTAGCGGCGGCACAGTAAACCCGCCGCACGACAGCTATACCATCAATGCTTCCAGCATCTCGGCCGCTCTGAACGGCGGAAATAACGTTATTATCGCGACGACAAGCGGCAGCGGGGAAGCGGGCGATATTACCGTTACCAACGCGACGATCAGCAAGACGGTGACCAACAACAGCGTCGGCCTGTCTTTGCGTGCGGCGCGAAACATCACAATCGAAAATTCCAGCATTACTTCGTCGGCGAACGGGATCGGTTTAACGATTAATGCCGATCGTGACGCAAACAGTACCGGCGCGGTCAAAATATCGAATTCGAACATCAATCTGAATGGTGGAAGTCTCGTTATCGGCGGCGGGACGACAGTGGCCTCAACGCCGGTCTATGCTTCGCAGGATGGCGTGTTCGATGCCGGCGTTACAATCGACAACAGCACGATTCAAACGCTCGGTGCTGGAAATATCACCATTCGCGGTACGGGTGAAAATACAGGCAATAACAACTACGGCATTTGGATTAAGAACAATAGTCTTTTGCGCACCAGCACGACAGGGTCCACAGGCACTATCACTCTTATAGGCACGGGCGGCGCTGGCGGCAACAACAACCATGGCGTTTATATTACCGGCGGTTCCACAGTGCGCAGCGACAGGGGTGCAACCATCACCGGCACCGGCGGCAGCAACGGCACAATAGGCAGTTTGCACAATGTCGGCGTCATGATAGATGGCGGCGCGAAGGTTGAGGGCCGCGGTACCGGTCCGGCTATGGGAAGTATAACCATCACTGGCGTCGGCGGCGCCGGATACGGCCAGAATCATGGCGTTCAAATAGCTGACGATACGTCAAGAATTCTAAACACGGATGGCGATCTGATCATACACGGCACATCCGGTTATAATGCTGCGCTTGGCGCCTCACCGGGCACCAACTACGGTTTTGGCATGAGCTCAAATTCATCTATCGAATCTATCGGCACGACGGCGGGCGAAGCCGGAAATATCACCATCACATCCATTGGTGAGGACACGGTTCTCGGCGGCGGAGCTATTACATCCGTTGCAGGCAATATCGGCATTAATACCGACAGCCTGAACATGGCGCTCGGTGCGCTTGGTTCGACCAGCGGAAACATTACGATCGCCCCTTACGAGGACTCCGCTTCTATCGGCCTTGGCGGCGGGGCAGGCAAGTTGAACCTCACCGATGCCGAGCTCGCCACGATTAATACGGGTGGCAAACTTGTTATCGGAAAAAGCGGCGCCGGCACGGGAGATATCGATCTCGATAGCTGGGATTGGTCTTCCAAGAATTTCAGCGGTATCGAGATTTACGGCAACGACATCGATATCGGCGGTATGACGATGGGCGCCGGGAATTTTCTTGCCCATGCCATGGATAATGGCGTCGATACTGGCAGCCTGAATGTTTCCGCCGCGATTACGCGCTCGGTAAACGGTGTCGCGACACTTGACCTGCGCGCCGATCAGGACATTACGGTCAATGCACATATTACCGCCAACGACGCCAACAGCGACGCGGACGGAAATGCCGCAACATCTGCAGACAGCCTGAACGTTATCCTTAACGCTGACCGCGACAACGACGACAACGGATCGATTGCCACAACAGGGTCAAATATCACCACGCTCGGCGGTTATTTCGTTGCCGGCGGCGGATCAGGCACAATTGGGGGCGCCAATGGCATTCTCGGCGATGGCGATGGAACGGGCGCGGACGACGATTATGCCTATATTCTCGGCTCTGGAAACGCGCTTTCGCTTACAACCACAAATATCACGACAAGCGGCGGGCATGCCGTCCTGAATGGGTTTGCTTTCGGAGCGGGGACATCCGACGGTATCGTTATTGATCGAAGCAAAGTATGGACAGGAAACGGCGATCTTATTATCAAGGGACGTTCCACAGGAAATACAGGAAATCCCAAGGGACTTACCCTTTCGGGGGACGTCAATACACGGACAGCCGAACTTGTCACCACTGGCGGGGATATAAAAATATCCGCAACCACAACATCGGCGCAGGCCATTTATTTATGGGACGATTCACAAATATCGACCACCGATGGCGACATTGAAATCACGGCTTATACCAGTGGAACGACCCCCTCTCTCGGCGCAGGCGGCGCTACTGCAACAAACCACATTACCAGCACGAACGGAAACATAACTCTTGCTCTCGACGATGCGAACCTGTCGGGAATTTCCGCCATTACTGCCGGCAACACGCTAACCATAAAAGGTTACGATCCATCCATGTCTATCGGCCTTGGCGGCGGCGCTGGCAGTCTCAATTTAAACGATAATGAATTAGCAAAATTGTTCGCCAATAAGCTGGTCATCGGCGACGCGCTTCTGGGCACCGGCGATATCTATATCGATACCTGGGATTTGTCCGGAAAAACATTCGACGTGGAAATTTACGGCAACGCTATCAGTATCGGCGGCATGACGATGGGCGTAGGGAATTTCCTGGCCCATGCGATGGACAACGGCGTTGATGACGGTGATATAGGCATATCCGCCAATATCACGCGCAGCGTTAACGGCGTGGCGACACTGGATTTGCGCGCCGATCATAACATCAAGAATTCCAATGATGCGGACATTATCGCATATGACGCCAACAGCGACGGCGACGCAAACCCCGCGACATCACCGGACAGATTGAACGTTATCCTGAACGCGGACCGCGACGGCGACCATAGCGGGGCGATCCTTCTGACAGGCGCCGCGATCACGACACTCGGCGGGAATTTCATCGCAGGCGGCGGGTCCGGAGATGTCGGCGGCCTTGACGGCATTCTCGGCAACGGCGACGGCACGGGCGCGGACGATGCGATGGCGTGGGGTAACGGCTCCCAAGCCACCGGCATTACTTTGCGCAGCACATCGAATGTGAATACAGGCACGGGCTCCGTTTATTTGAACGGGCATGGTAATGACGATAACACAATGTCGGGGCAATACGGTATAAACCTGCAAAACGGCGGGAACATCGCCACCACGTCAGGGGCCATCAAGATCAACGGTTATGGCGGCGTATCGACGCAGAACAGTTACGGCATAAATATGAATGCCTCGACAATTACGACCGAGACAGGGTTCATCGATATCTATGTCCATAGCGGCGCTGCGCCCACGAACAATTCTGATTTCGCGTTCTTTAACAATTCTATCCTGGAGTCGACAGGCAGCGGTTCCATTCGCATTACCGGAGGCAGCAATTCCATCAGCAATTTTAACATAGGAACGCCGGGCGCCAACAGGGTCGGAAGCGCAACGATGACGGGCGATATCGAGATTATCGGTGATACGATCCAGATCAACGATACGGACAATAGCATTCTCTCGCAGGGAAATATCTATATCAAACCCCTCACCGATTCCCAGTCCATCGGCCTTGGCGGCGGAAATGGCGGCCTCAACCTGACCGATTCCGAACTATCCAACTTCAACGGCACCGGAAAACTTATCATCGGCAACAGCGGAACCGGGACCGGCGATATCGATCTCAACAGCTGGGACCTGTCTTCCAAACTGTTCGATGTCGAACTGTACGGCAACGATATCGATATCGGCGGATTGATTATGGGCGCGGGCGACTTCATGGCCTATGCCAAGGACGACGGGGTGAATTACGGCAACCTGATTCTTTCCGCCGGAATATCGCGTGCGGCAACCGGCGATGCGACTCTGGACCTGCGCGCGGACCGGAACCTTTCCTTCAACAGCGATGCCTCCATAATGTCCGCCAATGGGCGATTGAATGTTCTGGCGGATGCGGATTACAACAACGCCGCCGGCGGCGCGATTATCTACAATGCGTCTTCCATTGCGACGAACGGCGGCGACATCACCTTTATGGACGGGTTTTCCCTGAACGGCGATACCAACTGGAATGCGGGCGGCGGCACATTCACGACGGGCGGCAACCTGTCGCTGGGCGCGCATGACCTGACTGTTGTCGCCGACAACGTGGCGCTTGGCGGCAATATCGCGGGCAATGCGAACAGCGTCCTTGTCCTGAAATCCTATGACGACAACCGCTCCATCGGCCTCGGCGGCGGCGCGGGCGGCTTCAACCTGACCGATGCGGAACTTTCGGGGTTGAATGTCGGCCATCTCGTGATCGGCGACGCGGCCACGGGCAACGGCGATATCGCCATTCAGAGCTGGAGCCTGTCCGGCAAGAGCTATGATATCGAATTGTACGGCCGGGACATGGATATCAACGGCATGACGATGGGCGCAGGCGATGTGACGATGATCGCTGGCGGGGACGTTACGGTGAACGGCACCATCGGCAACAGCGGCGCGGGCGGCGACCTGTATATCGATGTCGGCAACGATTTTGAAAACACGGCAGGCGCAAGTGCCATCTCCCTGGGCAGCGGCGGCCGCTTCCTGATTTACATCGACGACTTGTCCCATATTACGCGCGGCGGCATGACGACAGGAAACCTGTTCGGCCGTGATTACACGAATGACGATCCGTCTTCCATTAATACGTCTTTTGGCAATCGTTTCGTCTTCGATGAAACGCCGACCATCACCGTAACGGCGAACGATGTTACACTGGGCGCCTATGACCCGGGCTATAACAGCTTCACCTATTCTGTGACCGGCCTTGCCACAGGCGACACGGCGGGATCCGCACTTGGCGGCAATCCGTCCTATGGTAAGTCTCAGCTCACGCCCACGACATACAGTATCACGCCGTCTACAGGTACATTGACCAGCACGCTGGGATACCTGATCGCGTTCCAGAACGGCACATTGACCATGCCGGTCGATCCGGGTGGAACGCCGCCGCCAACGACCACGCCGCCGACGCAGCCGCCGCCAGCGGTCAGTCTGCCGCCTTCGGTCGAGCACCAGATACAGTTGCCGCAGCTTCTTTTCTCGGAAGGATATCAAGTCGTAACGTCGCAAAATGCGTCGTTCATGAGCAATAACGAAGGCATGTTGATCCAGCGCAAGCTTGACGGTTTCCGCGTGAATACGAACGAAGCCGATGCCTTTGTGCGTATGATTATGGGCGGTTACCTGCAGATCGAACAGCCGGTGGTGGATTACTACGGCCTGTCTTCGTACGAATCTGAAGAATTTTAATCATTCACCGTGACAGGCGGTAAAGGCGCTTTTCCCCGAGCGCATATACGCGCGGTTTTTCCATGAACAAGTCCTTGATAGAAGGATTTGTGACGGACAAACCGCCCGTGTAAGACCCGAAAGAAGGGAGGATCATCCGTTTCCCATCCTCAATAAAGCAGCGGCGGGAGATGATCGCCCCTTTGTGTTCCACATCGACTTTGGGATGGTAATGTCCGCTGATTTCCGGTGTTCCGCCTGCCTTGTTTTCCGCTTCATGGCGGAACATGATACCGCCGCGCTGATGTTCATTCTCCATGGCAAAGCCGGGAATATTGCAACCGGCGTCGTGATTGCCGATGACCCAGATGGGATCGTAGATTTTAAGTTGCTCGAACAGGCCGCGCTCTGCCGCAGGAAGGCGGTCATGGCCGGATTTGTCATGAAAGCAATCGCCGAGCAGCAATATCTGCCGCGGTGCGAGCGCCGCGCAGGCCTAGTACAGCCGCACCAGCGTTTCATGGCTGTCATAGGGCGGCAGGAAATAACCACGGCCTGCGTAATGGGAGCCTTTTTCCAAATGAAGATCCGCCACGATAAGTAACGATTCCGTCGGCCAGAACAGGACGCCGGATGGATGAAGGACGAAATCATGGCCGCCGAAGGAAAGATTCACGCATCTTCCTCCATGCCGGATTCTGCAAGAAGAGAATGTTCGAGGTCTTCCAGGTAATAATCGCCGACCTGTTTGCGTGAAACGCTTTCCCGCGCGATTTCCAGCAGCAGCGGCACGGAAAGCGGCGAAACCTTGTCCAGCGTGCGTACGATTACTTTTCCCTGCATGGAGACAAGCAAATCCGACAGACGGGCGATGTCGATCAGGCCGCCGTTGGCATCCTGCCTTGCGGCGCGCAGGAGGATGTGGTCCGGCTCATACTTGTGCAGGACATCGTAGATGAGGTCGGAACTGAAGGTCATTTGCCGCCCGGTTTTCTGCTGGCCCGGATGCCGACGTTCGATCAGCCCCGCGATCACCGCGGCTTCGCGGAACATGCGTTTGAGCAGCGGCGTGTCCTCCAGCCATTCGTTCAGTTCCTCCCCCAAAAGATCGACGGAAAATAAATCGGCCGGGTTCTTGGGAGGAGAAAGAGAGGAAACCGCCACGGCATAGTCCGTGGAAACAAAGCTGACAGGCCGTTCGCCGTTGCGCTGCATGCGGCGCATAAGCAAAAAGCCGAGCGTCTGGTTCGCCGTGCGTCCCGCAAAAGTATAGGCGACAAGGTAATGCCGTTTTTGGCGCGGAAATATTTCCACCAGCATGGTTTTTGTATCCGGAAGGGCTGACCGTTCTTCCTGATGCTCCAGCCAGTCGCGCACATTGCTAGGCAGCGCAGGCCAGTCCGTGCGCTCTTCCAGCAGCTGGCGCACGCGTTTTGACAAGTGTGTGGACATCGGCAGCTTGCCGCCGTCATAGGACGGGATTTTGGCGTCTTTCGCATTCGTGCGGGAGACCATGACCGTCATTTCGTGCAGCCCGTCGAACCGCACGACATTGCCCGCGAATAAAAATGTATCGCCCGGCGCGAGGTGATTGATGAAAAATTCCTCAATTTGCCCTAGCGAGCGGCGTCCCATTTTTACCTTGAGCATAGGAGATTCTACAATCGTTCCGATATTCATGCGGTGTTGCCGCGCCATTTTTGGAGAGGTCAGTTGGTAGAATCCGTCCTCATTAAGATGGATTCTTTTATATTGTTCGTAATTGTTAAGCGCATAGCCGCCATTGACGACAAAGGCGAGGGTGCGTTCAAAATTATCCCGTGCGAGGCTGTGATACGGCCAGGCGCGGCGCACCTCCTCATACAAATCATGCGCGCTGAACGGTTCGGCGCAGGCTGTGCCGAAAATATGCTGGGCCAGAACGTCAAGCCCACCCTTTCGCGGGATAAGGCCGTCTATTTCCCCTTCGCGAATACCCGCAACAGCGGCAAGACATTCCAGATATTCGAAGCGGTTTGTGGGGACGAGCAGCGCGCGGCTGGGTTCGTTTAAGCGGTGGTTGGAGCGGCCGATCCGTTGCGTCAGACGGCTGATCCCCTTGGGCGCGCCAATCTGTATGACCAGATCGACCTCCGCCCAGTCAAGGCCAAGATCAAGCGATGATGTGGCGACGACGCAATTCAGCGCGCCGTCCGCCATCATGCCTTCGACCTTGCGGCGCAATTCACGCTCCAGAGAGCCGTGGTGGAGCGCGATTTTGAGGTCGGCATCGTTGATCTTCCACAAATTCTGGAACACGAGTTCGGCCTGCGCACGGGTGTTGACGAACACGATGCTCATCGCCGCTTTTTTGATTTCTTCGTAGACATCCTTCATCGCATAGGCGGCCATGTGCCCGGCCCACGGCATGCGGTTTTCGGATTTCAGGATTTTTATGTCGGGCGCCGTGCGGACGGGGGCTTTGACGATGGCGGTGTTGTCCGGCGCGAGCCATGCGGCCGCTGCCTGCGGGTCCGCCACTGTGGCGGACAAGCCGATGCGCTGTGCCTCCGGCGCCAATGTTGCCAGCCGGGCGAGGCCAAGGGAGAGAAGGTCCCCGCGCTTGGATTCAAACATCGTGTGCAGTTCATCGACGATGATGTAACGCAGGTTTTTAAAATATTCCGCCGCGTTGTCGTAGGACAGCAGCAGCGCGAGTGATTCTGGCGTGGTCATGAGCATATTCGGCGGTTTCGTTTTCTGCCGCGCGCGTTTGGAAGCGGGTGTGTCCCCGGTGCGCGTCTCATATGTGATGGGCAGGCCAAGTTCTTCGATAGGCCGGCCTATATTGCGGTGAACGTCAACCGTGAGCGCCTTCAACGGCGAAAGATAGAGCGTGTGCAGGCCTTGAGACTTCCCGCCGCGCTCCTGCAAATCGACCAGAGCGGGCAGAAAGCCGGACAGCGTTTTCCCCGCGCCCGTCGGCGCACAAAGCAAAACGTTCCGTCCTTTCAAGCCCGCTTCGAGCGTTTCAATCTGGTGCGGAAACCAAGACCAGCCGCGCCCCGCGAGCCAGCCTGTGAGCGGATGGCGCGTCAGCTTGTCTTTGGCTGCTTCCCTCCCTAAATCAATCCCATGAGCCTTTTGCGCCATGATTTATATATAGGGGCGATCGACGCCTATATCGACCCCCCGTTCCCCGTAGAAAGAGCGATTATCACGCACGGCCATGCCGATCACGCGCGGGCGGGGCATACGCACATCCTCGCGACGCCGGAAACCATTGCCATCATCCGCCGCCGCTATGGCGAAAACGCCGCGCAGCATTATCAGGCGGTGGAATACGGCCAGTCCGTGCAGCAGGGGCCGGTCAGGATCAGTTTTTATCCCGCCGGGCATATATTGGGCAGCGCGCAGGTCCTGCTCGAAGGGCTGGGCCAGCGCGTCGTGGTATCGGGCGATTACAAGCGGCGTGATGACGGCACGACGATCCCGTTCGAACCCGTGGCATGCGATATCTTCGTGACGGAGGCGACATTCGGCCTGCCGGTGTTTCAGCATCCGGACGCGCGCGGGGAAATCAGGAAGCTTTTGACCAGCCTGTCCCATTTCCCCGAGCGCAGCCACTTGGTCGCGGCCTATTCGTTGGGCAAGGCGCAGCGCGTGATCCAGCTTTTACGCGGCGAGGGGTATGACGCGCCGATCTACCTGCACGGCAGCATGGTGAATATGTGCGCGCTGTATCAGGAGCTCGGCGTCGAGCTTGGCGAATTGCGCAAGGCGACGGGGCTTGCCAAGGATGAACTCAAAGGCAAGGTCGTACTGGCGCCGCCGTCGGCGACGAAGGAAGTCTGGGCGCGGCGGATGAACGACCCTGTCATCGCCATGGCGTCCGGGTGGATGACGATCAAGCAGCGCGCGCGGCAGAGCGGCGTGGAACTGCCCTTGGTGATTTCGGACCATGCCGACTGGAACGAACTGATCACGACCATTCCCGAAACCGGCGCGGGCGAGATTTGGGTCACGCACGGGCGCGAGGACGCGCTGGTCCATTGGTGCGAGACGCAAGGCCTGAAAGCCGCGCCGCTGCATATGCAGGGATGGGAAGATGAGCAGCAGGGGGACGTCGCATGAAGACATTCGCGGCCCTGCTCGAAAACCTTGTCCTGACGCCCGCGCGCAACCAGAAGATCGCGCATATCGTGCAGTATTTCAAAGACGCGCCGGACCCGGACCGCGGCTATGCGCTGGCCGTCCTTACCAATTCGATGAGTTTTAAAAACGTCAAATCTTCGTTTTTGAAAAACATCGTGCTGGAAAAAGTGGACCCGGTTCTGTTCGGTCTTTCCTACGATTATGTCGGCGATCTGGCGGAGACTATCGCCCTGATCTGGCCGGAGCACGAGGAAGGTGATCTGCCGAGCCTTGCCGAGCTTGTGCTGGAACTGCGCGATATGCCGCAAAAACAGCTTCCGGCCCTTGTTGCCGCATATTTATCCCGTGCCAGCCCAAACGAACGATGGGCGATCGTCAAACTGGCCACGGGGAATCTGCGCGTCGGTGTGTCCGAACGTCTGGCCAAGACTGCGCTCGCGGAATTCGGCGGCAAAAGTTTGGAGGAAATCGAGCATGTCTGGCACGGCTTGCAGAGCCCGTATCTGGATTTGTTCGCGTGGCTGGAGGGACGCGGCGCGCGGCCGGAGATCGAGCGGCACAAAGTGTTCCACCCGATGATGCTGTCCAACCCGATCGACGAGGCAAAAGATTTTGCAAGCATGCGGCCCGAAGAGTATCAGGCGGAGTGGAAATGGGACGGCATCCGCGTGCAGCTTGTTCTGGGCGAGGGGGAAAAGCTGATTTTCTCCCGCACTGGGGACAATATTACCGCGGCTTTTCCCGACCTCGCGGGCAGTCTGAAAGGCACAGGCGTGCTCGACGGCGAATTGCTGGTCGGCACGGATTTCAACGCACGGCCCTTCAACGATCTGCAACAGCGGCTGAACCGAAAAGTCGTCAGTATAAAAATGCTGGAGGAATACCCGTCCTTCGTCCATGTATACGACATGCTGTTCGACGGGGATGAGGATGTGCGCAATTTGCC
>JBDHTU010000015.1:0-20125 GCA_039808805.1 Micavibrio sp. | reverse complement strand
CTGAAGGCAACGGTTTGCTAAATCGTCATACGGGTTATACCGTATCGAGGGTTCGAATCCCTCCGGCTCCGCCATTTAATTATAAGCAGGCCATTTGGCCTGTTTATAATTAAAGACGTTGTTCTGGGGTTCGGACCCGGAAAAGAGGGTTCGACAAAAAGCTTAATGAGGGCGAAGCCCGAATTTAGCGTTTGAAACTTGCCGCAGGCAAGTAATCCCTCCGGCTCCGCCATTTGACCCTATCTAGCTTTTTCCTGAGTCAATTCAAACATTTACAATGTGGATTCTAATCCTGTCTCCGTAGTGAGGTAAAATCAGAAGTTTGATAATTTGGTTTTCATGCTAGCAACCACTGAAAAGCGTTTCCACGCAATCGCTTGCTGACCCCCACTAAAATTTAGGAGAGAATTAGCCAACTTGCGCAAGTTTCCATAGTATTATATCATATTAAAATGAAAATTAACATTAATCCCCTTTTCGATGAATTTTATTCGGTACGGCAAGATGAGTTGGCCGTTACCGAAAGACATGTGGAATTAAGAACAGGCGGATTATCAACCTGTTCCGCTTTAGTCGTGGTGGGAACAGACAAAAAACTTCTTGCTCACGTAGATGCCGAATCGAATATAAGCGATTTGGAAAAAGCGCTGACGGATCACTTTGATTTGTCTGACCCTAACTTAAAAATATATGTTGTCGTCGGCGATGGCGGATTTGGAACCGACCCTGAGCTTTCTTTGGGCAGAATAAATCAAGCTCTCGATCATTTGGCAATAAGCGACAGAGCACTTTTTATGCCGCATTTTTATACCGATTTCATGAAAGAACTGGTCGTCCGCAATGAACCAAGCGTGGAACAGAAGCGTATTAGAACAAGCGAAACAGTTCAAAGAGATGGCCTAAAATATGTATTTGTTACGAATGCATTGCCTGAGCGAATTATAGATTTAGGCAACGGCTCACTTAAAGGGACTTTCGGATCGGGAGCATACGCAAAGGAACGTGTCTATGAAAAAGCTGTTATCGGCCCAGCCCAAGGTGGTTTCAAAGGTTTAATTGGAATCTATGAGTGTCGGTAAGGACTACGTTCCCTTTCCGCTTGCAAGCGCGAAAGATACGGACTCAATCTTGCATATCCTTACCCTACCGACCACGGCTGGCAATAATATCCAACTTCATTCTACGCCGTTTCCAGTTCCCTGTAATTCGGCACATGCGCCACGGCTTTCTGATTGGCCTTGTCCTGCGCAACCTCCCACAAATTGTATTTCGCCTGCATGTTCATCCACATCTCCGGCTCATTCCCTACCAGCTTGCCGATTTTCAGGCACATAAGAGGCGTCATTGGCTTTTTACCGTTAAGGATATCGCCCATATATTGACAGGAAATATCCAGCATCTCCGCAGCGCGCGATGCATTCAGCTTCAGAGCCGGAAGTACATCTTCTTTCAATATTTCGCCCGGATGGGTCGGTTGTCTTAGGATCATAACAGTCTCCTTATCAGTGATATTGCTCATAATTTACGTTTCTTGCGCCGTCATCCCATTCAAATGTCACGCACCACGGGCCGTTTATGTGGACGCTGTAACGCTTGGGGACCTGCCCCTGCAGGCCATGAAAATCAAAGCTTAGATGACAAAGGCGATTTGGCCAATAGCACCGGTTTTCCGATAATGTTCCGTTGTATTTGGGCCGTCTCCTATTGCAACATGCCCCTTTTTGCCACTATCCTTTCCGTATGCCCGCTCATGTAACACAGATCTATCACCGCCTATCGCCATGAAAACACCGTCCAGCCTCACCCTGACCGCCGTTTCAGGATTTGTCGCCGTTGTCATGGGCGCTGCCGCCGCACATGCGCTCGAAGGCGATCACGCGAAACAGATGGTGGAACAGGCATCGCTCTACCACCTTATACATTCCGCTGTCCTGCTCCACGTCATCGACCGGGCCGGAAAAATCGCAGGCGCGGCAAAAGTCTTTTTCGCGCTCGGCATCGTATTGTTCAGCATGTCGATTTACCTGCGATACATGACGGACATCGTTATCCCCGCGGGCGTGGTTCCGCTGGGCGGTGTAAGTTATATGCTCGGCTGGCTTGCCCTGGCGGCTTACGGTCTCAGGCGATAGCGGAAACCATGCCGCGCAAAAGCATCCCCGAAGGCACCGTTCACAAACTACCGCCTGATTTAGAACAAGCGCTATTGGAAGACGCCGCCGCGCTGGCGATGTGGGAGGACATCACGCCGCTGGCCCGCAATGAATACATATGCTGGATTGAATCTGCCAAAAAAACGGAAACCAGGGCAAAACGCATTTTATGGGGTTGCGAAAACCTTCGCGACGGGAAACGCAGGCCGTGCTGCTGGCCCGGCTGCCCGCACCGCTGATCACTTTTTCAATACATCCGCAATTTCAGGGGCGATGTTTTCGACCATGACGGCCACGCCCTTCTCATTTGGATGAAGGCCGTCCGGCTGGTTCAGCGCCTTGTCGAGCGCGACTCCTTTCAGGAAAAACGGGTATAGCGGCACATCATATTCATCCGCCAGATCGTCATAAATCCTTCCATACGGGCCGCGCATGAAGGCGCCGAACCCCGTCGGGTTCTGCATGCCGATCAGGAAGGCTGGAATCCGGGCATCCTGCAATGCCTTTAGAATGGCCGACAGGTTTTCCTTCGCTTCGACCGGATCGATGCGGCGGAGCATATCGTTCGCGCCAAGCGCCACGACGACAAGGCGCGGCCTTGGCGCGCCTTCAATCACCCGCCCCACCCGCATGCGCCCGCCTGCGGTGGTGTCTCCCGAAATCCCGGCATTTTGAATTTTGACATTCAGCCCGTCGGCAATCAACGCCGCCTCAAGCTTGCTGGCGAAATCCTCCCCCTGCGGCAGGCCATACCCGGCCGTCAGGCTATCCCCCAGAACGATCACCCGGTCCTGCGCCATGACGGCCGAAACAGGCAGGGGAATGAGAAACGCGAGAAAAAGCATAAAGCGCATGGATACGGACCTCTTTTGAGACTATATAGATTGCCGAACCGGGCAGAAAAGCGTCTTCCCTTATAATAAAGTGCCAGCCATGAAAAAGAACAGCCTTAGTTTCGATGTCCTGCAGATGCGCGAATTCCGCCTGCTTCTGCTTACCCGTATGTTCAGCCTGTCGGCGCTGCAGGCGCAAGGTGTCATTATCGGCTGGCAGATTTATCAATTGACCCATGATCCACTGCTCCTTGGGCTGGCGGGCCTGGCGGAAGCCGTACCCGCCATCGCCTGCGCCTTGTTCGCCGGGCATATCGTGGACAACAGCCGGCCGCAGCGCGTTTATCTTTACTGCCTTCTGGGCCTGTTGCTCAACACCGTCGTTCTGTTCCTGATCGGCAGCGGCACGGTCGATCTTGCCACGCACCACTTCCTGCCGCTGGCCTATGCCGCAATCTTTGTCTCCGGCCTCGCGCGCAGCTTTATCATGCCGTCCTCTTTCTCTTTGCTCGCGCAGATCGTACCGCGCAAGGACATCCCCTCCGCCTCCGCGTGGATGAGCACGGGCTTCCAGTTCGCGATGATCGTCATGCCCGCCGCCGCGGGCGTGATTTATGGCGGATACGGCGCCGCGGTTGCATGGACCATGCCAATGTTCCTGATGACCGCGGCATTCCTGATGATGTACGGCATCAAGCCCAAACCACACGCACGCGCCGAAAAGCGCGAGGCGGCCATTACCAGCATCAAGGAAGGCTGGTCGTTTATCCTGCGCACGCCCGTCCTGCTCGGCGCGATGTCGCTCGATATGCTCGCCGTCCTGTTCGGCGGCGCGGTCGCCCTGCTCCCCGCCTTTGCGACGGACATTCTTGCGGCGGGTTCCGAAGGGCTTGGCATCCTGCGCGCGGCGCCGGCCGCCGGCGCGGTGATCATGGCGCTGTTCCTTGCCGTGCGGCCGATGAAAACCATCCGGGTAACAACGCTGCTCTGGGTCGTCGCCGGTTTTGGCGTTTCGATGATCGGCTTCGGGTTGAGCCATCTTTTTTGGCTGTCCGTTTTCTTCCTATTCCTGTCCGGCCTGTTCGATTCTGTAAGCATGGTGATCCGCCAGACCTTGATGCAGTTGATGACGCCGGACAACATGCGCGGGCGCGTGTCATCGGTGAACAGCATGTTCATCATCTCCTCCAACGAAATCGGCGCGTTCGAATCCGGCGCGCTGGCGAAACTGATCGGCCTTGTCCCCGCCGTCGTCGCGGGCGGCGTCGGCACGCTAATCGTCTCCGGCGGCGCGGCCTTGCTTTCACCCTCCATGCGGCGGGCCGTCATCCATGCCGAAGACCCGGACCACAAAACCGTTTCTTTATAATGCAAAAACCCGGCTGGATTTTTCCAGCCGGGCCTTTTGGATCAATATCCTTAATTTTCGTATGCGCCCATATCGATGGTTTTGTTCACACGCTTTCCGCCGCCCACATCTTTCGCGGCAGAGCCATATTTTAGAGTACCGGCGTTAATGGCCGGGGAACCAGGCTTCAGACGCAAGTTGGACGGCGCGTTCACGAACTGCGGATTAACGCCGAGCTTGTTATCAATCATTTTGTCCACGCCGGTTGTCTTGGCGGATTTGTCACCGGGTTTGCCTACAGTGTAGGTCAGATTGTTCATCCAGGTAACGTTTTTGGACGGCCAGTTTTTAAACGACACACTGGAAATACCGGCGGCCTCCTTGTGGATCTTTACATCGGAAACGCCAATATTGTTGACCCAGATATTGTTGCTGCCCGACATATTCTGCAACTCGCCAAGCCATGCTCCTTTCTTGCTCTTGTGGTCAGGGTCCGTGCCGTTAAAAAGCGCAGTGTTATTGCGAACCGTAATATTGTCGCTTGCATAGACGCGGATGCCCGCGCCACCGTTGCCGTAAACCAGGTTGTTCTCGATCAGGCCCGGGAATTTATACGGCTTCATCCAGTTGGCGTTTTTGCGGTATTTATCGCCATCGCTATTGGAGGTAAGATTTCTTAACAGGAAGTCATCGAAAATAATACCGTTTCCGTCCGTGCTGCCTGACTTCGTTTGAACGTTGTTGTAAGAAATATTGTTACGAACGATAATGCGGAATCCCTTCGTCTTTGTGTCATTCGTAATGTTTTGAGGAACGTGAACGGAAATGCCGGACGTTGCCGCGCTGGAAGAGTTTCTGTACGTAGTATTGCCTTCGATCAACGTAAATTCCGAACGGTGGGCGGTAATACCGGCTTTCGGACTGTCATGAACAACGTTGTTCGTAACATCAACATGGTGCGTTTGCTCCAACGCAATGCTGCCGCCGATAACTTCAAACCCGTCTATCTTCGAATAACTGGCAAAACTCAGAATGCCTGCATTATTTTGCGCCTTTATCTTCGCGCCGCGCGGAACTTCGGACCGGAAGGTGACATATTTTCCTGGCGAACCGCTTGCGGATTTCGGAATAAAGACGCTCTCATTATACGTTCCGGATTTAACGATAACCACATCGCCGGGGCTAAGCTTGGATCGCGCCGCCTTTTCAATCGTCCGGAACGGGGCGCTCGCACTCCCATTCCCCTTATCGCTTCCGTTTGGAGAAACATAGACAGTTTTGGCGTAAGCCGATCCACCGGCCGTTGCCACGGCGATTGCACACACAAATCCCATTAGATGCTTTTTAAACGACATAGAACCCTCCTGTTCAAATGGATGTTTTTGTAGAATTTATCTATTAGTTCTCGTATGCGCCCATATCGATGGTGTTAAAGGGGGATCTCGCGCTACCGTTTCCTTTAGATCCCGCATTGGCGGACACGTAAACGGTTTCTGCATAGGCTACGCTGCTCATTGCCGCCACTGTGATTGCGCACAAAAATCCCAGCAGATTTTTCTTGTACGGCATCACACATCCCTCGTTTTTAATTATTTGTTATAATTTAATGGTAAGTCCCCGCGGAATTTTAAGTCAAATTTAACCATTTCAAGAACGAACGCGCCCTCCTAAAAGGTTGGCTTTAAACGAGATAATTTGAAGCTCGAACAGAAAAAAACCCGGCTCGATTTCTCAAGCCGGGTTTTATAAAGGATTCAAGTTTAATAATGTTCTTTCGCGCCCAGATCGATAACGCCCTTGACGCGGCGTCCGCCATAAATATCCGTGACCGAAGAACCGTATTTCAAGGTGCCTCCATTTGCCGCCGGCGAAGATTTTTTGAAGACGAAATTCCTCGGCGCGTTTAAAAACTGCGGATCCACACCAAGCTTGTTGTCGATCATGGTATCGACCCCAACCGTTACCTTGGCCGACTGGCTGGTCGGGTTCCCGTCCGTATACGTCAGATTGTTTACCCATTTAACGTTTTTGGATGGCCAGTCTTTGAACGATACGCTGGAAATTCCGGCTGCATCCGGATGGATGGCATAGGAAGAAACGCCGATATTGTTCACCCATTTGTTATTGCTGCCGGACATGTTCTGCAGCTCACCGAGCCAGGTTTTTCCCGTCTTCGCCTTATGCTCTATATCCGTTCCGTTGTGCCATGCCACGTTATTGCGGATCATAATATTATCCGTCGCATAAACCCGGATACCTGCCGACCCGTTCCCGAAAGTAATGTTGTTTTCGATCAAGCCCGGATAATTGTAAGGCTTCATCCATGAAGCATTCTTGCGGTACTTGTCCCCGTCGCCGTTGGCCGTCAGGTTTCTCAGCAGGAAGTCGTCGAAGATAATGCCGTTGCCATCCGTACTGCCGGAATGGGTCTGCACGTTGTTATAGGAAACATTGTTGCGAACGATGTTCCTGTATCCTTTCGTCGTCGTATCGCCGCTGACGTTCTGCGGAACGTGAATAACGATACCCGACGCCGCGGAGTGCGACGCGTTTTCATAGGTTATGTTGTTCTCGATGATCACGAATTCAGACCGGTGGGCGCTGATCCCCCCGTTCCGGCTGCCATGCACGATATTGTTCGAGATGGTGACATGGTGCGACATTTCCAGCCCGAGCGCGCCGCCGATAACCTCAAACCCTTTGATGTTGAAATGGTTCGCAAAACTTTGAATCCCCGGCTTGCCAGTCGGCGGCACAATTTTCGCGGCCCCCTTTTGCCCGGAGATAAGCGTCACGCGCTTTCCCGCCGATCCGCTGGCGTTTCTCGGAATTCTTACGCTTTCCTCGTAAACGCCCGGGCGCACCCAAACGACATCGCCGGGCTCAAGATCGATGCTGACAGCCTTGGAAATCGTGCGAAACGGGGCTTTCTTGCTGCCGTCTGCAGTATCGCTTCCCGTCGTTGAAACATAATAGTTCGCGGCATAAGCCGTGCCGCCGAACGTTGCGATAGCCAACGCACAGACAAAGCTCATAAAGTATTTTTTGAATGACATGTTAATCCCCTCATAACCAGTTACGCATTTTCCCATAACACATGTTATGGAGCCTTTCAAGTTATGTCAAACAAATCGTTCTGAATTAACGATATTTCTTGTTTTAACGCATTTCCTCGGCCTATTTAGGCTCCTGAAAGGATCGTCTACCGTGCCGGAAAACCGCGCTGTTCAGCCAAAAACCGTTGCCGTTATCGGCGCAGGCCCGGCCGGGCTTATCGCCGCCCAGAATCTATCCGCACAGGGGTACGCCGTAACGGTGTATGAACGCGGCAAGGCTCCGGGGCGCAAGTTCCTGCTTGCCGGGCGCGGCGGCCTGAACCTCACCCATTCCGAGCCGTTGCCACACTTCCTTGAACGCTACGGAACGGCAAAAGCTTTCCTGGAACCACATATCATGTCCTTCACGCCGGATGACCTGCGGGCATGGTGCCACGATCTCGGCGAAGAAACTTTCGTCGGCAGCAGCGGCCGCGTCTTTCCCAAAAGCCTGAAAGCCTCTCCGCTTCTGCGCGCATGGCTCCGGCGGCTGGGAGATCAGGGCGTAATCTTTAAACCCGGCAGTATCTGGAAAGGGTGGAGCGCGGAAGGCGAACTCCTGATCAACGACGAACATATTAAATGTGATGCCGTTCTTCTCGCCCTCGGCGGCGCGTCATGGCCGGAACTGGGATCGGACGGCCATTGGCGCGATCTCCTTATGGCGCAAAACATAAAGGTTACACCGTTCGCACCGTCCAACTGCGGCTTTCACATCGGGTGGTCCGATCATCTGCGCGGCAAATTCTCCGGCGCGCCGCTCAAATCCATCGCGCTCTCTCACAAGGATGAACGGATCGCGGGGGAAATCATGATCGACGCAGAAGGGATCGAAGGCGGCGCAGTGTACGCGCTTTCCGCGCACATTCGCGATACGATCGCCGCGCAAGGCGATGCGATCGTCCTGCTCGATTTAAAACCCGCGATGACGATTGAAGACGTCACGGCAAAATTATCCGCGCCGCGCAAACGCGCTTCGCTTTCAACGTACCTGCAAAAAACGCTCAATCTACCGCCGCTCGCGATTGCGCTCATCCACGAAACGATGCGCGGCGCGGGCGACCTTTCCCCCGGACAGCTTGCCGCGCATATTAAAGCCATCCCTTTGGCATGCACGGCCCCCTTCCCCATTCGCCGCGCGATTTCTTCTGCGGGCGGAATCTCATTGGACGAACTCACGCCGGACCTCATGATCGAAAAAATGCCCGGCATGTTCGTGGCCGGTGAAATGCTGGACTGGGAAGCGCGCACAGGCGGCTATCTCCTGCAAGCCTGTTTTGCAACGGGCGCCGCGGCCGCCAGGGGAATAACCCGCTTTCTTGCCCGCTAATCTTCGCGAATACCAGATTTATCAAAAATTCACGGCTGCGCACAGGAACTATCGGCGCAACCCACGGTTAGCTCTTTAGACATCATAAATGGCGGATTCAAGCCATTTATATCCGGCATGTGGGGAAGCGGACTGACAACCAAGGAGAAACACCATGGCGACGACTCTTGTGAATGAAAACATGCAAAGCTGCATCACGGCGTGTTGGGATTGCCGCACGATGTGCCAGAAAACTTTGTTCCAGCATTGCCTGCCCCACGGCGGCAAGCACGCGGAAACAGAACATGTCCGCGCGATGATTGACTGCATGGCGGCATGCCAGATGGCAGCGGACTTTATGATGCGCGGTTCCGCATCCCACCGCGCGGCCTGCGCGGCCTGCGCCGAAATTTGCTATGCGTGCGCGGATTCGTGTGAATCGTTCAACGATGATGAGATGCGCGCCTGCGTCCAGCTTTGCCGCGAATGCGCCGAAAGCTGTGACGATATGAGCCTGAACGGCGTCGAAGAAAGCCTGATGGACACGATTGAATCACGCGTAACGCTTGTATGATGAAACAGACAGGAGAATCTGACATGGTCAACATACCCCAACATCAAGGCCATCAGCCGGGCAAGGAAAGCCTGATGGTGCCGCACCCGGATTCCTTTATGGAGAATTACAAGGCGGCCGGAAAGCTTCAAGGAAAAGTCGCGCTGATCACCGGCGGCGATTCCGGCATAGGCCGCGCCGTCGCCATCGCCTTTGCCAAGGAAGGCGCGGATGTGGCGATCGTATATCTGGATGAAGAGGAAGACGCCTCCATCACGGCAGAGAAAATCGCCGATGAAGGCCGCTCCTATCTGAAAATTAAAGGCGATATCGGCAGCAAGAAGTTTTGCGAAAAGGCGGTTCAGCAGGTTGTCGACCGCTTTGGAAAAATCGATATCCTCATCAACAACGCCGCCGAACAGCATGTGCAGAAAAGCCTGCAGGATATCAGTGAAGAACAACTGAAGCAGACATTTTCCACCAATATTTTCGGCGCGATCTTTATGACACAGGCGGCGCTTGATCATATGAAGAAGGGCGCGAGCGTCATCAACACCGTGTCCATTACCGCCTATCGCGGACATGAAACGCTGATCGATTACAGCGCCACGAAAGGCGCGCTGGTGGCGTTCACGCGCTCTCTGTCGGCGAACCTCGTCAACAAGGGAATCCGCGTCAATGCGGTGGCACCGGGGCCGATATGGACGCCGCTGATCCCCGCCTCGTTCGGCGCAAAGGACGTCATGACCTTCGGCACGGACTCCCCTATGTCCCGCCCCGGCCAGCCGGATGAGATCGCGCCCAGCTTCGTCTTCCTCGCCGGGCCGGATTCGACCTACATGACCGGCCAGGTGCTCCACCCCAACGGGGGCACGGTGATAAACGGGTAAGCCCTGCAAAAGCCCCCTTTTGAGGGGGCTTTGTTCATGGCATACTGCCACCCTATGAACGCAAAAACCGCCCTTCCTTATATCCATTCTGTCTCCGCCAGCTTTGCCGACGCACCGGCCGGTCAAGCCGTCCCGCTTCGCCTTGTCCTTGCGGCGAATTTCGAAGACATGCACGCGCGCGCTCCCGCCTCCTTCTCCCGTCAGATGGAACAGGCCGGGTTCGAGGGGCGTGAGCGACAGATATGCATCCTGCGCGATGAACAAGGCGCCGTTGCCGAAATCCTTGCCGGCCTGCCGCGGCCGCTGAGCCTGTACAGCTTCGCCCAAGTGGCGGAACGCCTGAAAAACGAATTCAGCGCGGAGTTTTTAAAAACCGCATCTTTCAAAATAGACGGCGCGCTGTCATCCGCCGATTTAGAAAAAGCCTGCATCGGCTGGGCGCTCGCAGGGTACAAATTCGACCTGTATAAAAAGGACAAGGGAAAAAATGACTGCCCCTGTCCTTGTCTGGCCGGAAGGCGTCGATAAAAAGCGTGTGGCGGCGATTGTCGAAGGGCTTTGCCTTGTCAAAACGCTGATCAACATTCCGTCCAACCGCCTCGGCACGGATGAACTGGCCGACGCCGCGGCGCAGGTCGCAAGACAAGGCCGCGCCTCGTTCCTGCGCATCGTTGACAAAGACCTGATCGACCAGAATTTCCCGATGATCTATGAGGTCGGCAAGGCATCGCCCCGCCGCCCGCAACTGATCGATATCAACTGGGGCGACGAAGACCATCCGCGCCTGACGCTGGTCGGCAAGGGCGTTGTGTTCGACACCGGCGGGCTGGATTTGAAACCCCCGGCCTTCATGCTGCTCATGAAAAAAGATATGGGCGGCGCGGCGCATGTGCTCGCCCTTGCCCATATCATCATGGCGCTGCAACTGCCTGTGCGCCTGCGCGTATTGATCAGCGCCGCGGAAAACAGCGTCGGCGGGGAATCCTTCCGCCCCGGCGATGTGTTGAACAGCCGCAAGGGATTGACGGTAGAGGTCGGCGACACGGATGCCGAAGGCCGCCTCGTCGTGGCCGATGCCCTTACGTATGCGTGCGAGGGCGACAAGCCGGACCTCGTGGTGGATTACTGCACGTTGACAGGCTCCGCCCGCGCGGCGCTCGGCTATGAGATACCGGCGTTTTTCTCCAATAAGGATATGCTGCTGGACGAACTTAAAAACCTTGGCGCAGCGAACGAAGATCCCGTCTGGCCGTTACCGTTGTGGCAACCGTACTTAAAGGAAATGAGCAGCGCCATTGCCGATATCAACAATATCGGTACAGGCAAAGCCGGCGCCGTGCACGGCGCGCTGTTCCTGCAACAGTTCATCGACCCGTCGGTGGACTGGATTCACATGGATTGCTATGCGTGGGAGCAATCCGGCAAACCGGGACGCCCGCAAGGCGGCGCAGACACGGGATTGCGCGCGATGTTTGCATTCCTCGAAAAACGCTACGGCCGCGGCGCTTAAACCATTTCATGAATATGAACGTCGTATCCGCCGCGTGAAATCATGATACGCTTGGCGGCTTCCTCCCGGTCGCGGTCCGGCGTGCGAACCCAGAGCAGCAATCCGCCCCGCTTGATCTGTTCTTCCAGATGGCGGTTGTAACGGTCGCCGAACAACTTGACAAGAATGGCGCCGATCGCGCCGCCGCCTGCCGCGCCCAGAACCGCCACACCGATAAAGGCGGGAAATGTTATCGCCCCCGCGCCCAGCGCCATGGCCATTGCGCCGACATAGGCGGGAACGCCGATCATCGCCGACCGGCCGATATTCTGTTCTTCCGGGCGCGACGGCGCCTGGCGCGGCGTGTCGGCATTGTCCATCGCCAGTTCCGGCGGCACGGTGGGCGCGCCGAAAACTTTTTCCAGCTCGCCGCGCGTGCCCATCACGGAAATATCCTGCCGCGGAAATGCCGTGCCTTCCAGGTCGCGGATCGCAGCCTGTAAATCATCGACATTATTGAACAGTCCGACCGCCTCGCGGAACGATCCTTCCGTTACTCCCACGTCCGTTAAATTGCCATGAGGTGTATAATCGCGCTCTGTGTGATTTTGTACGTCGTAGACCATAAAAGCCTCCCGTTGCTGTGGAATCTCCAAAATTGCCAACGGGCCTGCAAGACACGAAGTTCCCGGTTTTCAGCCGATTTCGGTGAGGATTTCCGCCGCGAATCCGGACAGCGTATCGTCCCGCGCGCCCATGATGACGATGCGGTCGCCCGGTCGTGCCGCATTCAGAATCGCGGTTTTTACGGCAGCGCGGTCCGGCATCAGGCGCGCGGTCTTGCCTTGCCGGACGATATCATCCACCACGCTTTGCGCGGAAACGGACCGGTCCACCGTCCCGCCCAGATACAGCGGCTCCACCATATACAGCGCATCGCCCTCGCCCAGATGCGCGGCGAAGGATTGGCCCAGCTCCGGCCCGACGACTTTCAAAAAGCCATAGCCGTGCGGCTGGAAGAAGATATGCAGGCGTCCCGGAAACGCGCGCAGCGTGCCGAGCGTCGCGGCGATCTTGTCCGGGTTGTGCGCGAAATCGTCCATCACCGTGATGCCGCCTTTCGTGCCGACGATTTCCATGCGGCGGCGGATGCCCGTAAAGCGCGACAGAATATCCGCGCATATCTCCGGCGGCAATCCGGCCTCTACGCCCACCGCGATAGCGGCCAGCGCGTTCGACAGATTGTGCCGCCCCGGCACCTGAAGATGCAGATCGATCCTTTGGCCGCGCATGTCGATCACCGCATCGACGCCGTCCGCGCGCAGCGTGCTTTCAACGACGGAAAGATCGGCGGCGATATCGGGATCGGCGCTGTAGGTGACGATGCGCCCGTCAAATTCACGCGCGAGCGTCATGACGTTCAGGTCTTCGGCATTGAGCAGCGCCGTTTTCGTCTTCGCAAGGAATCCCGCGAACATCGCCTTCAATTCTTCCATCGGCTGGTGGTCCAGCGTGACATTGTGAAGCACGGCGATATCCGGCGTATAGCGCACGACCATATCGATCCCGTCGCTCTCATCCACCTCGGTGACGAACACATCGCCCGCACCGACGAACGCGGTGGAATACGGATTCCGGTCCGCGAAATTGCGGAAGATGCCGCCGTTCATGACGGTGGGGTCGATCCCCGCCTCTTTCAAAAGGAAGCCTGTCATGCCTGTGGTCGTCGTCTTGCCGCTGGTGCCCGTGATGGCGATGCGCGTTTTCGCGGCATTGAACAATTCGATCAGCATGTCCGCACGTTTGAGGATGGGAATGCCCTTCGCTTTCGCCGCGGCGATATCGGGCACCGTGTCTTCCACCGCCTTCGATATCACGACATAGTCTATGTCCGGCGTAACGCCCGATCCGTCCTGCGGATACAGCGCGATGCCCTGGCGTTCAATCCACTGGAATTTTTCCGGCGTGCGCCCCTGGTCGTAAGAACGGTCTGAACCGGAAACGCGGTGCCCCGTTCCTTTCAGGATGACAGCAAGGGGCAACATGCCGCTGCCCCCTATCCCGCAGACAAAATAATGTTTGAGAGTTGCCACCGCGTCAGTTGCCGAACACGCCCGGGTTCATCGAGCGGGTCAGCTCTTCGGCGTTGCTGCCGCTCAAAGACGGCTGCACGGTGGAAGAAGACGGTGACGATGCGGATGGCATCGGCGTCACACCTGAACCGGACGCGCCGGAGGACGCTCCGCGGGTGTGATTGAACGGGTTTGAATCCGCCGCCGCATCACGCTTGGCCGCACCGCGTTTCAGGTACGTGCTGTCATTCGGAATGCGCGTGGTGCGCGGGCCGTAATCTTCGATCGCCTGCTCATACGGGTTCGGGTTGTCCTTGTTGTGGTATTCGGGCAATTCGAACCCGCGCTCTGCCACACCGACAAAATCGATGGTGATAACGTCGGGATATTCGAACAAACCGCCTGCGACGGCATCATATGTCCCGCCCGGTGCGACGCCGTTGGAAACGTTGGCGAGGCTCCACTCATTGAACCCGGAGCCGATCGTCCTGGCGATATGACGATTGCCCGTGGCGTAGCAGTCAACCTCCAGCGGTTTATATGTGCGCGTAATCTTGCGGGTTTCCCCCGTGCGCATGCGGTAATGATTGCCGTTGTCCAGCGTGCATTCCGCGTTATAGGCGCCGGGCGTGGCCAGCGTGATTTCCTGCGTCGCGCCGCTGATCACCGTGCCGCAGGCGGGCAGCAGCATGGCAACGGACAGAAGCGGAAGGATTTTTGAAAAACGCATGAACGGGCCGTGGGCTTTTAGGAGAATCAAAGACCTTACCAAATTACCGTAAAGCGGCCTGGTTGACAATGCGGGGGCGGTTTTACGCCGCCGCCCGCGCTTTTCCACCCGGCGGCGTGATGGCAAAATCCAGGTGTTCGCCCTTCACGCCGACCAGAACCTTCGCCCCATCCTCCACCTTGCCTTCCAGGATCAACTCGGCCAGCTTGTTCTGCAGTTCCGTCTGGATCACGCGTTTGAGCGGCCGCGCGCCATAAGCGGGATCGTACCCCTTATCCGCCAGCCATTTCTTCGCCGCAGGATCGACGGTGAGAATGATTTGGCGATGCGCCAGCAGCTTGTGCAGGTAGCCAAGCTGGATATCGACGATGCCCGTCATCTGCTCACGGCCGAGGCGGCGGAACAGCAGGATCTCATCGAGACGGTTGAGGAATTCCGGGCGGAACGCCGCGCGCACGGCGGCCATTACCTTGTCCCGCGCGGCTTCGGCATCCTGCCCGTCTTCCAGATTGACCAGATGTTCGGCCCCAAGATTGGACGTCATGATCAAAACCGTGTTGGTGAAGTCCACCGTCCGGCCCTGACCGTCGGTTAAGCGGCCATCGTCAAGCACTTGCAGCAGGATGTTGAATACATCCGGGTGCGCCTTTTCGACCTCGTCGAACAGCACGACCTGATACGGGCGGCGGCGGACAGCCTCTGTCAAAGAACCGCCCTCTTCATAGCCGACATAACCGGGCGGCGCGCCGATCAACCGCGCGACGGAATGCTTCTCCATGAATTCGGACATATCGATGCGGACCATCGCGGTGTCGTCGTCAAACAGGAATTCGGCCAGCGCCTTGGTCAATTCCGTTTTGCCCACGCCCGTCGGGCCGAGGAACAGAAACGAGCCGATCGGGCGGTTCGGGGATTGCAACCCGGCGCGGGATCGGCGCACGGCGGCGGACACGGCCTTGACCGCGGCATCCTGCCCCACCACGCGGGCCTTCAATTTGTTTTCCATATCCAAAAGCTTGGCACGCTCGCCTTCCAGCATCTTGTCGACCGGGATGCCGGTCCATTTGCTCACCACCGCCGCGATGTCGCTATCGGTTACCTCTTCGTTGATCATACCGGCGGAGCCGTGTTTGGCCGCTTCGGACAGGCGGCGCTCCAGTTCCGGGATCTTGGCGTATTTCAGCTCGCTCGCCTTGCCCCAGTCGGAATTGCGCTCCGCCTGCTCCAGTTCGATCCGCGCGCGATCCAACTCCTCGGTCACCTTCTGACCGACATTGAGCTTCTCCTTTTCCGCCTGCCATTGGCCGGTCAGGTCGGCGGATTTCTTCTCCAGCGTCTTCAGTTCTTCGTCGAGCTTGACCAGCCGGTCTTTGGACGCCGTATCCTTTTCTTTCGACAGCGCTTCGCGCTCGATTTTCATCTGTACGATGCGGCGGTCGATCTCGTCGATCGCTTCCGGCTTGGAATCCACCTGCATACGCAGGCGTGACGACGCCTCATCCACCAGGTCGATGGCCTTGTCGGGGAGGAAGCGGTCCGTGATATAACGGTTCGACAATGTGGCGGCGGACACAATGGCTCCATCGGTGATCCGTACGCCATGATGGGCCTCGTACTTCTCCTTGAGGCCGCGCAGGATGGAGATGGTGTCCTCCACCGTCGGCTCGGACACGAAGACAGGCTGGAACCGGCGGGCCAGAGCGGCATCTTTTTCGATATGCTTGCGGTACTCATCCAGCGTGGTCGCGCCGACCATGTGGAGTTCGCCCCGCGCCAGCGCCGGCTTCAACATGTTGGACGCGTCCATGGCGCCATCGGCCTTGCCGGCGCCTACCAGCGTATGCAGTTCGTCAAGGAAGAGTACGATCTCCCCGGCGGCGTTTTTTACTTCATCCAGAACGGCTTTCAGGCGTTCTTCAAACTCGCCTCTGAACTTCGCACCGGCGATCATGGAGCCGAGGTCCAGCGCCATCAGGCGCTTGTTCTTCAGGGACTCCGGTACATCGCCCTTGACGATGCGCAAGGCCAGCCCCTCGATGATCGCGGTCTTGCCCACGCCGGGCTCTCCGATCAGAACCGGGTTGTTCTTGGTCCGGCGGGACAGGATCTGAATCGTACGGCGGATTTCTTCGTCCCGGCCAATGATGGGGTCCAGCTTGCCGTCGCGCGCGTCCTTGGTCAGGTCGCGGGCATATTTGGCCAGCGCCTCGAACTGGTCTTCGGCATTGGCGCTGTCGGCCGTACGCCCTTTCCTCATCTGGTTGATGGCCTGGTTGACGGCCGTGGCGTTTAACCCGGCATCGGCAACGATACCGCCGATCTCGCTGGTCTTCGGCGCCATGACCATGGACTGGAAGATACGTTCCAGCGTGACGTACTTGTCACCGGCTTTTTCCGCCAATTGCAAAGCGTTATCAAGTATTCTTGAGAGATCGGTTGAAATGCGCAGGCCGCCCGCGCCCGAGCCGGAAACGGAGGGCAATTTGGACAATGCCGTTTCCGTCGCACGTTTCAGCAACGCCGTGTTCGCCCCGGACGCCTGTACCAGCCGGTCAACCAGCGCATCTTCGTCATCCAGCATCACCTTGAGCAGATGCTCCGGTTCCAAAGACTGGTGGTTGCCGCGCATGGCCAGGGTCTGGGCCTTTTGCAGAATAGATTTTGATTTTTCGGTGAATTTATCGAATTCCATGAAGATCCTCTATGAGCAATCATTGTGACATCGGCTTCCGCCTTCATCAAGCACGGACGCCTTCATTCTATACGCCGCAGCCCGAGATTTGGTTCACAGGCTTTTGAAATATACCTCCAAAAGCAAAAGGCGATCCTCAGACCGCCTTTTATGTTACATATCAACTTATTACAACCGTTTTCTAAAGCAATCAGGCCGTTTCAAGCAGCTGTTCGTCTTGCGCGGCATCCGCACGTACATCCGCCTCGCCCGATGCCTTAACATCACCGCCCAGAATACTGATCGGCAAGGACAAATCGTTTTCCGGAGAAGACGGCTGGGGCGCGAAACCGCCTTGCGGACGCTGCTGCCCCTGGAACTCCTCATTCCAGCTGTTGATGATGCGCTGGTAGTGTTCGGCGTGCTGAAGATAGCTTTCCGCCAGGATGGAATCGCCCACGGAAGCGGCATCCTTGGCAAGGGCGAGGTACTTTTCGCACACCTGATGCGCGGTGCCGCGGATTCGTACATCCGGGCCGTTGCTGTCGAATATCTGGTTACGATTGTAGGCGCCGCGGCGCTGACCATTATGCTGCTGACCGCCCTGGCCGCCGTGGTGGCCTTTGTTGCGGGAGCGTCTGCTCGGGGATCCATGTCTCATTCTGTATATTCCCTTAACTTGTTCTAGTTGCCGGTCTTTTTCTTTTTATCAACAGAATCATACACAGGTACAACCATAGCTGATTTGCGTACGGGTTGTATAGCGAAAGTCGAAACTATTTTAAAAAGGCTGTCCTATTCCCCGGTCACCCGGCTCAACGACCGACAGCGTTTTGTCTTGAGCCTCACGACCTTACTCTGGCGTTTCGAGTCTGATCAATGGGGCAAATCAAGATATTTTATTTTTCCCCACATCCCATTTCCACGACCCGGACGATGCCGCCCAGGTCCGTATGTGAGTCGATGCGAGTCATCATAGAGTCCTCAACGAGTCGTGCAAGGTCTTTTTCCTGTCCCTTGCCGATTTCGAACAGTGCGCGGCCGCCACAGACAAGATGTTTTTTCAGGTCTTTCAGAATGATTTTGTACGGGTCCAGCCCGTCTTTTCCCCCGGCCAGCGCCATCAGCGGATCATGATTCCGTACCTCCACGGCCAATGATTCCACGTCCGATTCCGGGATATAAGGCGGATTCGACACGATAAGGTCAAAGCTTTCATCCGCGCGCAACGGGTCCAGCCAGGACCCGCAGCGGAATTCCATACGGCCCGCAACCCCATGGCGCAGCGCGTTTTCCCGGGCAACGGAGAGCGCGCCGGGATTCAGGTCCACCACAACCGCCGTCGCCCCCGGCAATTCCGTCAAAAGGGAGATAGCGATGCAGCCCGTCCCGGTCCCAAGGTCGAGAATTCGCAAAGACGGACCGCCCGCGATGGCGGCCAGCCCTTGCTCCTCCCCGGCGCGCATTTCCCCCGCCGCGCGCAGCGCCGCCGCGACCAGCGTTTCAGTATCGGGGCGCGGGTCCAGCGTGTCCTTTGTCACCTTGAAAGACAGGCCCCAGAATTCGCGCTCCCCCAGTATCCGCGACACAGGCTCCCCCGCCGCGCGGCGATCCGCCATTTTCTGAATCGTTTCAACAACTTCCGCCGGGAGAGGGGCTTGCCCCCCCGTGATCAGGTCCGCATCCGAAAAATTACCCCCCTGCCGCGCCAGAATACGGGCATCCAGCGCGGGATTTTCCACCCCGGCGGCGGCCAGTTTATCACGCAATCGGCGCAGCAGTTCGTCAAGCAGCATGGGACGTAGGTCTATCATATCCCGTGCAGGGGAACAGCGAATTTCCGCCTCCAGCGCGGTTGCCCGGACAAACAGCCGCTGGGCCGAAAGAAGCGCATAAAATTCGCACCATTCCCGGCCAAAATGGCCGTGTTTCGTGGCGTTGCCCGCCGCCCGCGCTTTACCTTCCGCTGTTTTCGGCCCGGTCGAATGCAGAAAAGGTTTATGTTGGTGGACTAAGTCCGCTTTTTTCGCGCGGGCGCGCGCCGTATTGCGCCTCTGATAAGAGATTTTTATTTTCCAGAGTCTGGATTCATTCAGTTCGTTCGCAAAATTTTTCGCGTGCGACAGCCGATCGGGAACAGCGGTGGCGGATGGGCCGGCCCCTGTTTCGCTGTGTCTTTTTGTCGCTGAAGGCATAGAAACAACTATAGGATATATTTCCTAAATAATCAATCCCAATCATCATCCGGATTTATATTGACATAATGCAAGGCCGTTGTTAGCAGTGTTATCCACAGCCCCCTTAGGACTTAGAGACCCGGACATGGCGCGGATTGCACAAGAAAACAAACGGCCCGCATTAGAGGACGAACGAGTCGTCCTTCAGATGGACAAGCGCCAGCTAACGTGGCGGCAAGCAAGCAACGCTTACGCCAGCGCATTAAAAGATGCAGCCACCCTGAAAACTGAAATCCAGCAGGCCGAAAAAGGTAAGGGCGCCAGCGGCAAAGACATCGCCAAGATGAAAAGCCGGCTGGGCAAAGCGTCGAAACGGACACATGAGATCTTCAATGCCTGCGTCGGCAAAATCGTCCCTGTCGCGTTGGACACTCCCGCGCTGGGAGAAAAAATGCTGTCCGATATGCTGGCATGGAAAGAACCTGAAGGCATGAAGCCAGTTACCAAGTTCAACCAGATATGGCAGGTTGTCGCCCCTGCCCTTGGTAAAATCGGCCGCGAAAGCCAATATCATGCCGCGCTTATGCTGACCGGCCTGGCGCAACGCGACCCGCGCGAGGAACGGAGCGCGCCGCCTGTCCCGGGAGTTCGTTTAAGCTAACGCTCTCCTCTCTTAGGAACAAAAGCCCCCGCACCCGAGCAAGCGACGGTGAAGGACGGGAAGATTCCTCCGTTCATGTGTATTTCGGCCCGGCCCATAAAACGGGAATGTCATGATGCCGCCGGAGGCGTGAGCGTTACATCG
>JBDHTU010000014.1:0-20143 GCA_039808805.1 Micavibrio sp. | reverse complement strand
AAGACAGTCAAACCCGGCGGCAATGTGTCCATTCCCGGTGTCTATTTCGGATATGCCGATAAAATGCCGATCGGTTCCATTGTCGGCAAGGGCCTGACACTGCGTTCCGGTCAGACCCATGTGCAAAAATACATGGATGAATTGATGGATCTGGTAGCGAATGACCGTATTGATCCTTCTTTTATTATCACGCATCGCGTACGGCTCGAAGACGGACCGGAGGCCTATAAAATGTTCAAGGACAAGAAAGACGGGTGCATCAAGGTCGTTATGCATCCGCATGAAACCCTCATCGCAGCAGAATAAGGAGAAAAATCATGGCAACACCGGCAAAACCTCTGGCCGTTGTAACCGGCGCCTCAAGTGGTATCGGGTACGAGTTGGCACAGCAATTTGCCGAAAATAATTTCGATCTTATCATTGCCGCTGAAAACGGCAGCATTGAAGATGCGGCGGAATTCCTGCGCGGCATGGGCGCACAGGTCCAGACCGTGCAGGCCGATCTGAAAAACTATGAAGAGGTCGAACAGCTTTACGCGGTGATACAATCCAGCGGCCAGCCCGTGGATGCCATCGCCATCAACGCCGGTATCGGCTATGGCGGGCCTTTTATAGACAATCCGCTTGAAAAAGAATTGGAAATCATCGACCTCAATGTTACGTCGGTCGTGCATCTGGCCAAGCGCGTTATCGGCGATATGGCGGTGCGCGGTGAAGGAAAGGTTCTTTTTACTGCATCCGTCGTGTCGGAATCCCCTTCTCCGTTCCAAGCGGTCTACAGCGCATCCAAAGCCTTCATCCTGAATTTCGCCGAAGCCATACGAAGCGAATTGGAAGACACGAATGTCACTGTGACGGCTCTAATGCCCGGCGCTACCGAGACCAACTTCTTCCACCGCGCCGGACTGGACGATACCAAAATCGGCCAAAGCAAAAAAGACGATCCCGCCGATGTCGCACGTGATGCCTTCAAATCCCTTATGGAAGGAGACGACAAAATCATAGCCCACTCCCTCAAAAGCAAAGCCATGGGTATAGCCGGAAAACTTATGCCGGACAAAGTAAATGCCAAGCTATCGCGTGACATGAATGAACCTGGCTCCGCATCCAAACAGTAAGAGGACGCCGTGGCAAAAAAACAATGGTCGGCTGATGTAACGGAACATAGCGGCGCGCTCGATCTTAAAAAAGATGTCTTCAAGGGCAGCCCCAAAGAAATCGCCTTGTCCTTAAAACGGTCTGCCGAGCGCAGTTCCTGTCGAAAATCCAGCCCTTACCGTTCAGCCATGTCCATGCTTACCTTTTATATAAACCGCGCGGGGAAATCTTTAACGGACAAGGACAAAAAGAGGCTGGAGTCGGCAAAAGATGAACTCAGACACGCTTTTGGACGTTCGTAGCACTTTAAGCGAACTTCTGGCTGACACAAGCGTTGGGTTTCCTGAAATCTCAAGGAGATCAAAGCCATGCCACAGCATGCCTATTGGAAAGGTCATGTCCGTCTTTCCCTCGTTACATTTCCCGTCCGCCTCTATCCGGCTGTAACGGAGAGCGAAAAAATTCGCCTTCACAAGTATGACAAAGATACAGGACAGCGTATTCGTTACCAGAATGTGAACGAAGATGGCGAAATTGTCGATACTGATGATATTGTCAAAGGCTATGAATACGAAAAAGGGGTCTATATTCCGATAGAAGATGAGGAAATCGAAAATCTGCGGCTCGAAAGCAAGCACACAATCGATCTTGTCCAGTTCAGCGATCTTTCCGCCATAGATCCGATTTACTACGATAATCCCTATTATGTCGCGCCGGACAACGATATGGCGATGGAAGCTTATGTCACTGTGCGCGATGCTTTAAAGAAAAGCAAAAAGGTAGCCATAGGGCAAGTCATTATTGCGAACAAAGAGCGCATCGTGGCTCTCAAGGCTTGCGGAAAAGGTCTTATTCTGGAGACTCTCCGCTACAACTACGAAGTCCGCAAGGCCGAGGAATATTTCGACGACATAAAAGCGAATGAGGAACCGAACGACGACCAGCTAAATCTTGCGCTTGAGCTGATCAAGAAAAAATCGGCGGCTTTCGAACCGAAGAAATTCAAGGACCTGTATCAGGAAGGCCTGAAAGAAATCATCGCCGCCAAAATGGAAAAGCGATCGCCGCGCCTGAAGGAAGAAAAGACAGCCCCAGGCAAGGTCATCAACATCATGGATGCCTTGCGTAAGAGTCTGGAGCAATCCGGCACAAAAACCGCCGCGAAGAAAAAATCCAAGCCGGCAAAGAAAAAAGCGGTCAAAAAGAAAGCCGCTGCAAAGAAGAAAAAGGCGGCGTAAATGGCCAGGAACCTTCTCTCCAAATATCACCAAAAACGCAATTTCGACATCACCGCCGAACCCCGGGGCAAGGCCGTAAAATCAAAGAAAAACCTGCGTTTTGTCATCCAGCTTCATGAAGCTACCCGTACCCATTACGATTTCCGCCTTGAATGGAACGGCGTCATGAAAAGCTGGGCCGTGGCAAAAGGCCCCAGTTACAACCCCGCCGACAAACGTCTTGCCATTCGCACGGAAGACCATCCTATCGAATACAACGAATTTGAAGGCGTCATTCCTGACAAACAGTACGGCGCAGGCCCGGTCATGATCTGGGACGAAGGCACTTGGCAGCCGGAGTCCGATCCGGAGAAAATGGAAAAGAAGGGACATATCACCTTTACCATTCACGGCACGCGCATGAAAGGTCAATGGCATCTGGTCCGCATGCACACGAAAGATAAACGTGAAAACTGGCTTCTGATCAAGGGTAAGGATAAGAAAGCCTTAAGCCAGAATAAGGCCGCTGCCTTCCTTAAAAAGGAAAAGACCAGCATCATCAGCGGCCGGACGATGAAGGAAATCCTTTCGGCCGGTCAAGGCAACACGAACCGCAAAAAGCCCGTAGCAAAAAAAGCCGCAGCGTCTATTAACGCTCTTCTCAAAAAATACAGCAAGCCCGAACTCGCCACATTGGTAGAGAGCCCGCCTTCGGGCGAGAATTGGGTGCATGAAATAAAATATGACGGCTACCGCCTTTTGGCTTTTATCGCGAACGGCGAGGTCCTGCTTCGCACGCGCGGCCTCAAAGACTGGACCCGCAAATTCGGCCCTTTGGCAAACTCCCTCGCCGCTCTCAAAGTTCAATCCGCTGTGCTCGATCTGGAAGCCTGCGTTCTCGACAAACGCGGACGGACCGATTTTTCCTTGCTGCAAGAAGCGTTATCGCAAGGAAAACCAGAACAGATCGAAGGCTTTGTTTTCGATCTTCTGTATCTGGATGGGGTTGATTACACAAAAACGCCGCTGCTTAAACGCAAATCCCTTCTTGCCAATCTTCTTAAAAAAACAAAACCTCCCCTGCGTTACAGCGAACATTATGAAAGCATGCCGGATCTCCTGCCCAGAGCCTGCAAGATCGGCGCGGAAGGTCTGGTTTCCAAGCGCAAGGACAGTCTTTACCGCGGACTTCGCACGGATGAATGGGTGAAGAGCAAATGCGGTCTGGAACAGGAATTCGTCATCGGCGGTTTTATGTCTGCCAAGGATCATGCGAAAGCCGTCGGCGCCGTTCTTTTGGGCTATTACAAGAATGGCAAGCTGGTTTACGCCGGAAAAGTCGGCACAGGTTTTACCCGTCAGACCGCGAAAGATACTTACAAAAAGCTTTCCGCTCTTAAAACCGGCAAAAATCCGTTTTCTGAAAAACCACCTCGTGGCCTTCGCCCTTACGTGTTTATCGAGCCAAAGATTTTGTGCGAAGTATCGTTTGCCGAATGGACGGCAGACGGTCATATCCGCCACGGTTCGTTTAAGGGATTGCGTGAAGATAAAAACCCCAAAGAAGTCAAAGAAGAAAAACCTGTAAAAGTAAAGGCGGCCAAGAAAAAAAGGGCAAAGACGGGTGATATATCCTTTCTGGGCATAAAAATAACCCATCCCGACCGCGAGGTTTTTCCCGGAACGGGGATTACCAAAGGCGATATTGCGGCCTATTACGATAAAGTTGCTCCGCTGATGCTGCCGTTTGTAAAAGGCAGGCTGATCAGTCTGCTACGCTGTACAGATGGGATTGAAGGCCAGTGCTTCTTCCAGAGAAACCCCATGCGCGGAATGGGAAATCACATCAAAAGCAAAAAGCTAACGCACAAAGGCAAAAGTCATGAATATCTCTATATAGATGACGCCGCCGGCCTAATGCAGCTTGTTCAGATGGGCACTATTGAATTCCATGGCTGGCAAAGCCGACTGGACTTAAAAGGCAGACCGGATCAAATCATCTTCGATCTGGACCCGGCAGAAGATGTTCCATTCGAAGCGGTCAAACTCGCGGCTGAAGACGTCCGCATCCGTCTGAAGAAATTAAAACTGCAATCCTTTGCCCGCCTCTCCGGCGGTAAAGGCATTCACGTGGTCGTTCCCATCGAACCGGAATATGGCTGGGACGATGTAAAGGAATTTGCCCGCAACTTCGCCGAACAAATGGCCCATGACGTTCCTACCGCTTACGTGGCGAATATGAGCAAGGCGAGACGCCAGGGGAAAATCTTTATCGACTTTTTCAGAAATGATTTTTCCTCGACAGCTATCGTTCCATTTTCAATACGCGCAAGAAAAGACGCCCCCCTCGCATGGCCTATATCGTGGGCGGATTTGAAAAATCAGACATCGGCGAGCGCATTTAAATTAGGATATATAAAACAAACCGACATTAAAAAAGCCCAGAAGGAAGCCGAAGATTTTCTGCCTCTGCGGCAAAATATTCATTGGACGAAGGGCAATACAAAAACTCCAGGGCGCAAGGCTCAACATTAACGAGAAGAAAGACCGATTGCAGGAAGAAAATTTGAGCCTCTGAAACCGGAACTTGCGGACTATGTGCGAATTCTTAAAAACCTGCCTTTATGCGTGCCGTATCAGCAGCTATAGGCCTAAAAATCCCCAGTTTTTTACCTCTGTACCCTTGTGAGAAGACCTTCTCATACTTTGAGACATCTTCTTCCTTCTTATAGCGTATGACGGCCCACCCATCCGGATTTTCTTTAAACCAGCCATCAATTTCATCCATTTGCCTGTCTGCGATAGACGTTTCAAGTTTTGCCAGAAAACCCACCTCCCCATGGTAATTTCGCACGAAAGCCCATGGATGATTTGGATGATCGCGAATATAGGCGGCAATGGGGGCCAAATCGTAATTTTTGAAATATACCTGAGAGGCGGCAGCCTGCCCGACGACAACTGCCGCGATAAGGACAAGGGCCGTATTCCTGATTGCCCGCAAGCTGACGTCACGCATAAATATATATAAAAAGAAGATAACTCCCGGCAGAAAAGGAAGCAGGTAATGGGGCTGCTTCCCCTTGATGAAGCAAAAAGCTAGGAATACCGGGATGATCCAGCAAGCCAGAAAGCGTATCTCTATCCTGTCGCTAGTGAGCGCTTTCAACTTCCGCCAAAAGTCCGGAAAAAAAGCCCAGGGCGCGAACAGCAGCGGGATCAGGGGCAGATAGAAATAAAACGGCCTGACATGCGCATCGCTGAAATTTCCCGTCACTCTTCCCGCTGTCTGTTCCCACAAAAGCCAGAAGGCAAAATGATTGTCTGATTGCACCAGAACAGGAAACAACCAGATGGCGACCGGAAAAACGGACACGAAGATCGCCGCAAAACAATCGCCATACCATGAAACGGGATTTGTAAATTTATGCACCCAAAGCGGGCCGATAAGCATTGGAAAAATCACATAAAGATAGGCGACGGGCCCTTTGGTAAGAACGCCGAGGCCCAGGAACAGCCCCATCAGGAACGCGTAGCGGAACCGGCGTTTTTCGGCATAATGTACGAGGCAAAGAAGCGCTGCCAGGACGAACACCGTCAAGGTCATGTCGAACATGACGAGCGTGCTGTAAATCAAAAACGGGACGCTCCCCAAAACCAGGAAAGTGATTTTCAAGGGATCGGCGGCTCCCGCCGGCATCATTTTTTCAACAAGGCGGACCGTCAGGAAAAGCACGGCAGAAGATGCGAGGGTAATGGGAATCAACCCCGCCCAGCGGCTGACGCCGAAAATCGACCAGAACGCATTAATAACCCAGAACAGCAACGGCGGTTTATGGTGATAAGGCTCAAAATTCAAAGTCAGGGGCGACAGCCAGCCTCCATGCAAACGCATTTCCCACGCAACCGTCATGTAGCGTGTCTCGTCAATCGGCAACAGAGGGCGATATAAAAACGCAGCTAGGAACAATACCGCCATCACAGCCAGCGGCCATACGGTCTGAGGAGGCAGACTTCTCATGATTATCCCTGCGTAACCATTTCCGTTTTTTTACGGATAAAATAGAGATTGCGTGCATAGATCAAAAGACCGGTACTCTGTCCGAGGATAAACACAGGATCTTGCCGCCATAGAGCATAAACAAAGAGCGTTACGCCGCCTGCGAGGCTGAAATACCAGAAGGCGTTTGGAATGACGCTACGCCCCGCTTTCTCCGAGGCAAGCCATTGCACGAAGAACCGCATGAAAAACAGGCTTTGCCCTATGAAGCCGACGATAATCCAAAAGGTGGCGCTGCCGATATCGGGAAAAAGGGAAAGCATGATTACACCGCCTCACTTAAATCTTCGATAATGTCGGGATGGGCGAAAGGCCTCTTCAAAAGCCACCATACGCCCCAGAGATCGGCTATTCCCACGGCCAAGCGATCCAGTGTCCCATATTTTGAAACCCCGCGAGTGCGCGGCCTGTGCGACACAGACACATGCATCACGCGGACATTGTCCCGCATCATCAGCGCCGGGAGGAACCGGTGCATGTGATCGAAGTAAGGAAGCGCCAGATAATCCTTGCGCCGGAAAAGTTTCAAAGAGCATCCCGTATCGCGCGTGTTATCGTTCAGGAGGCTGGAGCGGATACGGTTGGCGAGCCGCGATGAGATACGTTTTATCCAGACATCGTTCCGTTTCCGGCGTTCTCCGGCGATCATCAGTTTGGGAAATTCCCCCATATGGGCAACATACAGATCGTAGAGATGGGCAATATCGGCGGGATCGTTCTGCCCGTCCCCATCCAGCGTCACGACAATCTCGTTGCCTGCGGCTTTGACACCCGTCCAAATCGCGGCGGATTGACCGCTGGCCTTTCCGTGGCGGATCGTGCGAAGGGCTTTGTACTCGTCTTTCAATGAATGCAGGGCAGCCGCGCTATTATCCGTGCTGCCGTCATCGACATAGACAATTTCACTGATCGGAATGGTGCGGGACACCGCCTCGATTTCTTGCAGCAATACCGGGATATTTTCTTCTTCATTGAGAACGGGAACGACAACAGTGATCAAGACAAGCCTCCTCTTACGCGAAGAGACCTTGCAAAACGAAACTTAAGCCAAACTTAAGGATTTAAAATACAACGCGGAAACCTGTGCCTTGGCCGTTCAAGCCATTGGAAACGCTTATTTTTGCGCCATGCCTGTCGGCAATCGTCTTGACAATAGACAGCCCGAGGCCCGACCCTTGCGCGTCCGTTCCCATGACGCGGTAGAAACGATCGAAAATCCGGGCGCGATCCCCGGACGCGATTCCTGTGCCGTTGTCCGAGACTTCCAGAACGGCCCGGCCGCCATCGGCGTAGACGCGCAGCAAAACCGATCCGCCTTCCCCCGTATAGGCAATGGCATTGTTCAGAAGGTTTCCAGCCATGACGGAAAGGGCGGACGCATCGCCTTCGACCGAAACAGGCTGCGCCTCCACGGTCAGGGAAATATTTTTTACGGCCGCCAGCGGTCTTTGCTCCTCCGAAACGGCAAGCGCGATTTGCGCCAAATCTACAGGGTTTGTTTCTTCCATACCCGTCTCCGGCTCCTGCCGCGCCAGCTCCAGGAGCTGCTGTACCAGACGGATGCTGCGCGAAACGCCATTTTCCAGCGTAACGATTGCCTCGTTTCTCTCCTGATCCGTGCCCGCCCGCCGAAGCAGATCGAGTTGAAGACGAACCGCCGTCAAGGGGGTACGCAGTTCATGGGCGGCGTCCGCCGTAAACCGGCGCTGCGTTTCCATGGCCGTATCGAGGCGGGCCAGAAGATCGTTCAGGGCGAGAACAAGGGCCTGAATTTCGTCAGGAGCATCGCCGGGCGGAATCGGCTCCAGAAACCCGGCCTTCCTTTTTTGAATTAAATCGGAAATCCTCTGCAATGGTTTGAACCCGATACTGACCAGAAGCCAGACCAGAAGGGAGACGATGGGAAACTGGATCAGCGTCGGAATGATAATGGCGTTGTAAACTTCCCGAATGACATCCCGGCGCTCGCTCAATTCCTGCGAAACCTGAACCGTCTTGCCGTTGATCTGCTCCTGATAATAGGACCATTTATTACCGTTGAAGAAAACGCGGCCAAAGCCGACCTCATCCTGCAACGGGAAATTCACGACCGGGTGCGAAGAATAATCCAGCATCCTGCCGTTCCATATCTGGATCAGAAAAATCTGCTCGCCCTTCGGCCATTTTTGCGAAAAAGCCGAAGCATCGACGGGCACGCCCCTGTCCGCCATCATGCCAGAGGCCGTGACGGCAAGCTGGCGCATATTGGCATCGTACAGCTCGTCCATCTCATGCCGGATGCCGAGATATGTCGCTATGCCCACGGCCAGCGTCGCCAGGGTAAGGATCGCAAGAAGAGACCATAAAAGCCGCTTACGAATAGAATTCATGCCGCGTCCCCCAGCGTGTAGCCAACATTGCGGATATTCTTGATAATCGCAGGGCTAAGTTTCTTTCTAATCTGGTGGACATGTACCTCTATCGCATTGCTGGCGACTTCTTCGTTCCAGCCGTAAATGCTCTCTTCCAGCTGCGATTTCGACAAGGCCCCTTCGGGATTTTTTATCAACGCGAACATCAAGGCGAATTCCCGGCCCGTTAGCGCGATTTTTTCTCCGTTATAATGCGCTTCATGTGTTTTTGGATTCAGACGCAGGCTTTTATATTCCAGCCATTCCCCGGCTTGTCCAGTCTGCCGCCTTAACAGGCTGCGTATCCGCGCCTCAAGCTCTTCCAGCGCAAAAGGTTTCAGCATATAATCATCTGCACCCAAATCCAGTCCCTTTACACGGTCCGAAACTGCATCGCGGGCAGTAAGAATAAGTACAGGCACATTTTCCTGCCGCGCCCGCAGACTTTTAAGAACGTCCAGCCCTGATTTTCCGGGCAAACCTATATCGAGAATGGCCAGGTCATATCGCTCGTCTTTAAGCGCCCCCTCTGCCATTACGCCGTCCTGCACCCAGTTCACGGAATATCCGTTTTGCCGAAGTGCCTTTTGCAGGCCTTCGCCGATCATCTTGTCATCTTCCACGAGCAGAATGCGCATACCGCATTTAAACATAAAACGGCTTAAAAACTAGCCATTAACGCTTCTGGCAAAGATCTTTTCGGACTGAAAATAGCTGATACAGAACTGGCAGAACAACCAAAGTCAGCAATGTCGCCGTTATAAGGCCTCCTATGACGACAGTTGCGATAGGCTTTTGCACCTCCGCCCCTGTGCCCGTCGCCAGAGCCATCGGAACAAAGCCGAGCGAAGCGACAAGCGCCGTCATCAAAACGGGACGCAAGCGTGTCAACGCTCCTTCCTTAATGGCATCGACAACATCCAACCCCTTCTGTCTAAGCTGATTGATATAGGTAATCATGACAAGGCCGTTCAGCACCGCGATACCGGACAAAGCGATGAAGCCTACCGCCGCCGAGATCGAGAACGGCATATCGCGCAGGAACAATGTCAGGATACCGCCCGAAATCGCCAATGGAACCCCGCTGAATACCAGCATGGCCTGTTTGGCCGACCCCAGAGCCGTGAACAGCATCATGAAAATGAGGAAGAAGCACGCGGGCACCACGATCATCAACCGCGCGCTCGCCGCTTGCAAATTCTCAAACTGTCCACCCCATTCCAGCCAGTAACCGGGCGGCAGCTTCACCTGCGCAGCAATAGCATCCTGCGCTTCGGTGACAAAGGATCCGATATCGCGGCTCCGCACATTCGCCTGCACGACCACGCGGCGTTTGCCGTTTTCACGGCTGATCTGGTTCGGCCCTTCGGATAGTTTGAAAGTCGCAACCTGTTTCAATGGAATATAAGTCTGCGCCTCTCCGTCTTCATGCATGACCGGCACCGGAAGATTTTCAAGCGCGGACAAATCCTGCCGTACCGTTTCCGGCAACCTCACCACGATCGGAAAGCGCCTGTCGCCTTCAAAAACGAGACCCGCCTCACGCCCGCCGACAGACGCCGACACCAGATCCAGAATATCGCGGACATTCAATCCATACCGCGCAATCGCCGTCTTGTTCAATTCGATGTCGAGCATCGGGAGTCCCGTCGTCTGCTCCACTTTCACGTCGGCGGAACCTTCCACTTTACGAAGGACGGCGGCGATCCGGTTCGCGGCATCGTTCATGGCATCAAATTCCTCGCCATAGACTTTTACCGCGACATCGCTCCGTACCCCTGAAATAAGTTCGTTAAAGCGCATCTGGATCGGCTGCGTATACTCGTAATTGTTGCCGGGAATCCGTATCACGGTTTCGTCCAGCTTCTTCACAAAATCCGCCTTGCTCATGGATTGATCCGGCCATTCCTCTTTGGGTTTTAAGATAATGAATGTGTCGGATACGTTCGGCGGCATAGGGTCGGCCGCCATTTCCGCCGTGCCTGTCTTGGCGTAAACAAACGCCACTTCGGGAAGCTGGCTGACCGCCTTTTCGATCAAAAGCTGCATTTCCGTCGATTGCGTGATGGACGTGGATGGAATGCGCATCGCATGCATGGCAATATCCTTCTCATCCAGCGTCGGCGTAAATTCTTGGCCCAATCGCGTCCCTAAAAGCAGTGTGATAACAAGAAAGCCGGCCGCCACCCCCATCACGAGTTTCGGATCGGCCAAAGACTTTTCCAGCACAGGTGCATAAAACCGCTTCGCGCCTTGCATGAACCTGTTTTCCTTCTCTTCCACCTTGTTTTTGATCAGAAGCGCGATCATGGCGGGCACAAAGGTCAAGGACAGGATAAAAGCGGCGACAAGCGCGATAATAACCGTCAACGCCATCGGCTCGAACATCTTGCCTTCGACACCCGTAAAAGTCAGAAGCGGCAGATAAACTGTGATGATAATCGCCTGCCCGAACACGGCGGGCTGGATCATCTGGCGGCTCGCCTCCATTACCTCCTGCATCCGCTCCTGCAAGGATAGAAGCCGCCCTTCATGATGCTGGCGTTCGGCGAGACGGCGCAGGCAGTTCTCGGTCACGATCACCGCCCCATCGACAATAAGACCGAAATCCAGCGCCCCAAGGCTCATAAGGTTCGCGCTGATCCCGGCTTTCAGCATCCCGCTGGCAGTCGCCAGCATCGTGACGGGAATAACCAGCGCCGCAATAACCGCCGCCCTGAAATTGCCCAGCAAGAGGAACAGAACGGCGATGACAAGTATTGCGCCCTCACTTAAATTCTTCTGTACGGTATGAATTGTTGCGTCGACCAGCTTGGTCCTGTTCAGTACCGTCTTAGCCTTAATACCCTCAGGCAAGGACGCATTCACCTGCACCAGTCTCTCATCCACCGCGCGGGAAACAATCCGGCTGTTCGCGCCTTTCAGCATCATCGCCGTTCCGACCACAACTTCGTGTCCGTTTTCGCTGGCGCTTCCGGTTCTCAGTTCCTTGCCATAGCCGACCGTAGAAACATCATCAACATGGATGGGAACGCCGCCCCGGCTCGTGATAACAACATTGCCGATATCCTCCATCGTGCCGATACGCCCGTTGGCCCGTACGACATAGGCTTCGCCGTTCTGTTCTAGAAAACCTGCGCCCGTACTGGTATTATTTCTTTCAAGCGCCTCAATGACATCGCTGAACGACAGTCCCAAAGACGCCAGTTTCTGCGGGTCGGGCTGCACATGATATTGCTGGGCATATCCTCCGATAGCGTCCACTTCCGCAACACCGGCAACGGTTTTAAGTTGCGGGCGAATGATCCAGTCCTGCACGGTACGCAAATACATCGCCTTTTCAAACGGCGTTTTTAAAGTCGATCCTTCCGGCGTCGTGAAATCCGCTTCCGGCTTCTCATACTCTACCGTCCACATGTAAATCTCGCCCAGCCCCGTCGAAATCGCTCCCATGCGAGGCTCCGCGCCTTCAGGCAAGCTTTCCTTGGCCTGCGCCAGCCGCTCATTCACCTGCGCCCGCGCGAAATACAGATCGACGCTATCTTCAAAAATGACCGTCACCTGCGCAAACCCGTTGCGGGAGATTGAGCGCGTATAGGAAAGCCCCGGAATCCCCGCCATCGCGGTTTCAATCGGATAGGTCACCTGCTTCTCTACCTCAAATGGTGAAAGCGCAGGCACTTCAACGTTGATCGCGACCTGATTGTTCGTAATGTCGGGAACGGCATCGATCGGCAACTTGCCGAGGCAATAAAGACCGTATGTCGAAACGACGGCGGTCAGCATAACCACCAGAACGCGGTGCGAAAGGGAAAAGTGGAGGATTTTTTCGATCATGATACTGGCTTCTTGTTAATGAGAATGCTCGGCTTCGGATTTTCCGGCCTCGGCTTTTAGGACAAAGGTATTGCCGATGGCAATCTGCTCGCCCTGCATCAGACCGCTGGAAACCTCTATATGCTGGCTGTCCCTCTTGCCTGTAACGACAAGGCGTTTTTCAAACCCCTCTTCCGTTTTCACAAAGACGAAAGGCTTTCCTTCCATCGTCTGCACGGCGTCGACAGGCACCAGCATGCCGGCCTCTTGCGTGCCTGTAACAATGGAAGCGTTCGCATAATCCCCGGAGCGCCATTTACCATCCGAATTTTCCAGTTCGATAATCGCCTTGGCGGACCGCGTGTCGGGATTGATGACAGGGCTGACGAAAATCAGTTTTCCCGCGCCCTGTTTCCCGCTTCCCTCGATAAACGCTTCCTGGCCTTCCCTGACATTCGGTAAATCATCTGGCGCGATGGCGATTTCCACCCACAGAACGCTCAAATCCGCTACCGTAAAGGCTTTGTGCGATGTATCGACGAATTCACCCAACGTCAGATCGCGATCGACCACAAGCCCATCGAGCGGTGATTTTAGCTCATGATAGCGCGACGGCTTTCCTTTATCGGCAACGCCGCCGAGCGTTTCCATCTTCTGCCTGGCAAGGTCGTGGCGAATCTGCGCTTCCTGCCAGGCATTCCTGGCAGCCAGAAAATCTTGTTCCGCCGTGATCTTCTTTTCCCAAAGCGTTCTCTCGCGGTTATAGGTGGTCCGCGCGAGGTCGGCGGCACGGGACGCCGCCTGAAACTCTGCCGCCGCTTCCGCCATCTCCCGGCTTTCGATCAGGGCCAGCACTTCACCCTTTCGCACCGTATCGCCAAGGTTTTTCCGCGCCTCTACAACAATGCCGGACACTTTCGATACAATCTGCGCCATGCGGTCGGCGGCGGCAACGATCCGGCCGGGAACACTGACCTGATGCGAAAGATTTCCCTGCCGAACCGCAACAGTTTCCAGGCCGGAGGCAATCATTTGTTCAGGCGATAGTTTTAATACGCCCTCTTCATGATCCTCTCCATCGTGGCCGTGTTCATCGCCTTTCTCAGCATCCTCTTCTTTTTCTTCATGAGCGTGGGAATGACCATGTTCATTCTCGGCAGCAAGAGATAAGGGAACGCTCCCTGTATACATCAAAACGCCGGTAAGCAGCGATGCAATAGCTGTCAGCAGACCTAAATTTCTAAGTTTCATGGTTTTGTCTTCTCTTCGGTTAAAGCATGTTTTGCGGTCAGGCGGTCAAGGACGGCCATTTCGCGGTAATAATCGAGCATGGTTTGGATTGATTGTTTGCGGCTCTCGAACAGTGTCCGTTGCGCATCGAGAACTTCGAGGTACCCGAATTTTCCGGCGCTATATCCTTCTCTTGCCACATCAAAAGCTTCCTGTGCTCCGGGCAATACAGCTTCCTTTAAGGCCAGATGTTCGCGATATGCGTTGGAAAATCCCTCATAGGCTTTGGCCAGATCGTTTTCCGATGACAGGCGGGCATTGACCTTATCCAGCACCGCCGCGTTGTATTCGTACCCAGCGCGACGCACACCGGCGCGGTTCATATCGAAAACAGGGAGCGGAAACGACACGCCCGCCACAAAGGCCTGTTCGTTATCTTCCCTGAAATCCCGTACACCGACATTGATGGTAGGATCAGGAATGGCGTTCGCCTTCTCAAAAGACAGACTCGATTGCGCTGTTTCAACCATTGCATCATAGGCGCGACTGTCCGGTGAATTTCCGATCATCTCTGTATAGGCGGACAATCCCAGAGGTTGCGTCATGGCGGGAAGCGTTTGCAGGGAGACGATAAAGTCTCCTGTCTGACCACCCATGAGATTTACTAAGACCCTTTTTGCTGTTTCGGCAGCCCGCTGCGCCCGTACTAGAGCGATATCGCTTGAAGACAAAGCAATCGCCGCCTTGTTTTTTTGAATGGGCGGCTCCTTCCCTGCATCGACCTTGGCGGCAACGCTTCTATACACGTCATTCGCCAAAGTCTGCTCTTCCCGAAGAATTTTTAAATTCTCTTCGGCAGCGACGGCTTCGGCATAAGCCGTCATCACATCACGAATCAAATCCAGGCGCACGGCATCGCGTTCGTAAAGGCTCTTGCGTTCTTCGCCTTGCGCAATATTCCGCCGGCCGGAACGCTTGCCGGGCATTTCGACGAGTTGCGATATCCCATACGTCAGTTCGGCTCCATCAAATCCCTCATAAGGTCCACTCCCGCCGATATTCTCTGCCTCGATGGACAATTCAGGGTTTGGCAACGCGCTCGCTTTGGACGTGACCGCATTCATGGCTTCGCTACGATTGACGGCGGAACCGAAGGACGGTGATTTTTCCAGAGCCGTCTTGATGGCTTCGTGCAGAGACAGAACCGGGGGACTTTCCTGAGCGGCAACAGGAAACGCCATGACAACCAGAGCAAGGCATACGGCCCAGCTTATAGGAGATTTCATCTTAAAATTCCTCGCGTAATGAACGTGTCATAAGTTCCGGCAAAAGGCCGGACCATTAACAGAAGGTCAAAGCCTTCGTGTTACGCGAGTGTTTTGGGAGGGCGAAGAAGTGAAAAGAGCCTGCTTTCAGGCTGAAACTGCTCTGAAAAAGGATTTAGAACCGATGATAGCAACGAAGGCTGCCAAGTCTCTGTTACAGGCAAAGCAACCGAGGCCGCGCAGCAATGCGCGCAATCCAGACAAAAACCGCTTTCCGACTTGTCGTGTTTTTGCGCGTGATCCGGAGAATTCTGCACATCCGGAGGGCAGCTATCTCCCTGCATCTGCTGCGAAGAAGAACAATTGTCCGGCCCCATAGCATGGCTTGCGGCCGAATAACCGCTGAACGCCATTACAAAAATCATAAGGGCCAGAAAAATTTTCATCGCCGAAACTTTAGCATCCGCACAAGATGAGTTCAAGACAGACTTCATAACATATTTTTGGCAACGATCAACTATGACCTGAAATAATGCCCATCAGCCCATGCCAACCGCGCTATAAAATTATGGGGCTCAGGAATGGTTTCGACGCTTTCGAGATATATCCCCTTATTCACCATGGCAAAACACTGACGGCGGCCATCTGGCCGGATCGTTTCAATCGTGCATTCCTGCCCCTTGATGTCCGCAATTTTCCTGCCCCGCTCGAACGCCAGCCAGAAACGCGGAGGAACGCCGTCTTCTTTGATTGCCAGTTCTGCAATCGTCCCATGCCCCGTATTTATTCGGCGCATCTCTTCTCCATAGCCATGACTGTGATGGGAATAATCTGCCCCGGCTTTGGAGGCAATCTGATCGCGGTGAATACGCCAGATCATCCAGAACGCCACGCCGATGATAAGAACGGCGGAAAGAAGCTGAAAATATGACTCCGACGTTTCAGCATCCCATTGGCTGCCGAGATACCCCGCCCATGGCAACAAGCCAGACAACCGTTGTATGAGAGATCGTGGCGGCCAGCCCCAGCAAGGCCGCCTGTAACACAGTCCCCCGAACGGCGACGATAAAAGCCGCCATCATGGTTTCGAATGGCCGGGTTCCAGCCCGTGCAAAGCTCCCAGAAGAATAGCCGTCGGAACGAACAGCGCGCCTGTGGTTGGCTCTTCTCTCATTGTAGTAATTTCAATTGATTATGCGAGGCCTAACGTAAACTAAAATCTTGACATTTGGCCCCCGATATAGGAATATAGTCTCCATAAAGGCCACGGGTGCGTCAGTACTGTGGCCTTTTTCTATGAAATTTTCACGCGGGCCGGATTTCTGGCCCGCTCTTTTATTATTGGAGAAAATATATGCGACGAAGCGAAGAGGGTCAAAAATTCCAAATAGAGGTTATCACATCCGATATCACCTATATGAAAGAAACCTATTGCGTAGCTGGCTGGAATCCATCTGGCCGCCATATGAAACGCCTGCTTATCAATGGCAAACATTGGGGAGACAGCGATCTGAAAAAGATCGGCAGGTACGCATGCCTGCTGGTGAATGTCATCCCCGCCGAACACAGCCGTGATTTCCCGAATCAAACCGAAGACACATGGATCAGTGATGATTTCAAAGTAATCCGAACTTATGACGCTCCTAAAAAGCTGGCGGAAGATTTACGCCTGTCGGCATCTCCGACAATCCAGAGAGCCTTTGACGGCAAACTGCAGGAAAATTCTTACATACCGGCAGGGACGGAATGCCCATCCCTCGGTGCTGTCATTGTACCTGCCAAAAACATTCATTTCTTTAAGAACAGCGGAAAACTGCGAATCAAGATCATCGATAATGATAAAGTTGAATACGATTTGCGCGTTACCTGCAAATACTTGCGTGATCTCCTGGATAAACTGGACAATCTCGACGATTTTAACGCCGAGATGCAGGCCTCCGGCGCCAAAGCTCACGTCCGGGTCGGCCTCGCAAAACCCTATGCCTATAAAGACAATAATTGTTATCTGACGGGTAATGGCGTATTTTTCTATTGATGGAAAACGATAAGCTTAAAATATTCACGATCGGCTTTACGGGCTCAACGGCAGAAAACTTTTTCTCCCGCCTGCGTCAGGCCGGCGTGCGTAAAGTCATCGATACGCGCCTGTGGGCAGATACTCAGCTTTCCGGTTTTGCCAAGAAACGAGACCTGCCCTTTCTATTACAAAGTCTGTCAGGTGTCGCATACGAACATAAGATCGACCTGGCACCATCAGAAAGCATTCTGAAAGATTTTAAGGACCGACGAATTGATTGGCCCGAATATGAAAGCCGTTATCTTCAACTACTGCATGATAGGCATATCGCAGATAAATTGAGCGTGAATGAGGTCGCCGATACCTGCTTCTTGTGCGCTGAAAAAACACCGCACCATTGCCACCGCCGCCTGCTGGCGGAATATCTGCAGCAGGAATGGAACACAGCGATGGAAATTATCCATCTATGACGCAGCTTAATTTATTAAACCAGGAGGAAGATTTAGCAGACTTGGGCATTCAAGGCCTGACCTATATTTCTGATTTCATTTCTGCCCAAGAGCAGGATTTATTGCTGTCGCAGATCGGCCAGAAACCCTGGCTGGCGGATCTAAAACGTCGCGTACAGCATTACGATTATAAATACGATTATAAATCCCGCGCCGTTGGCAGCGACGCCTATTTAGGGCCGTTGCCGGACTGGCTATTATCAACTTCCAAGAGACTGCATGACGATGGCATTTTTCCATCAGTTCCAGATCAAGTCATTGTGAATGAATATCTGCCCAGCCAAGGCATATCGGCGCATATCGATTGTGTACCATGCTTTGCCGATACGATCGCTTCGCTTAGCCTCGGCTCATCTTGCGTCATGGAATTCTCCAATCCCAAAGCCGACGACAAAAATTCCATCGTCCTTGAAGACCGCAGCTTGATCGTCCTTTCCGGCCCCGCCCGCTACGAATGGCAACACGCCATCCCCGCCAGAAAGTCCGACATCATCGACGGCGTCAAAACCGAACGCGCCCGCCGCGTCTCCCTGACCTTCCGCAACGTCATTCTTGGCTAAGGATCGCGGCGTGATAACGACCGCTGTGGAAAATGGTTATGGATATTTATACTTTGCAACAATATCAAAAGCACTTTCTTAAATTATATAATATATTATTGTTTAATATCAATATATTAAGTAATTTTTTGTGTAATTTAAATGTCAGAAATATATATAATATAATATGACTATAAGGATACATTCGCCATGAGCACGATTGCCACAACGATTATCAAAAGGATCCGCGCCAAGCAGCGCGGCTGGGTTTTTACGCCCAAAGATTTTCTTGATGTCGGCACCCGCGCCGCCGTTGATCAAACCCTCTCGCGCCTCGTGCAAAAAGGCCTTATCCGCCGCTTGGATCGCGGTGTTTACGATTACCAAAAACAACATCCCACGTTGGGAATGCTCTTCCCTGGCGCAGATGATCTAGCACAGGCCCTTGCCGCCAGGACGGGAGATAATGTCTTTCCGTCCGGCGCGACTGCCGCAAACCTTCTGGGATTATCCACGCAGGTTCCGGCCCGACCTGCCTACATGACAAATGGCCCCTCCAGAACGAAGAAAGTGGCCAGACGAACAATCACTTTGAAACACGCCAGGGTGCCGATTCTGGATCGTATTTCCCGCAAAGCAAATTTTACACTTCAGGCTTTGTCCTATCTGGGTAAAAATAACATTGATGATCAAGCGATTCTGCAATGTGCCCGTCGGCTTGATGATCATGACTTGAAAGGCCTTGCCGCTGCCGCCTCACAAGTACCTGGATGGATGGCAGATGTGATTTTGAGAATACAAAAAACAAAGCATGGACAAATTCGCCATCAGGCCTGATCAAGAAAGATGCTATATAGTTTGTAATCTTGAACGAATTCCAGGCCAGAAAAAGCAGGGCTTCCTCAGCGGAGCCCATATAAATCCGGTTTGATTATTAATTACAGCTGATAAACTCGGAATGTTTTCTTGGCATCAGCCCCGCCCTCATGTAGCCTTACAAGAAACCAAGCAAAATTGAGTAATGGCATGGCGAAGCCTATAACATTAATATATTCGTCCCCCACGGCGACCCGGAAGGGATACGGATTGTCAGTCTTAAGAACTGGACGGACGAATGCCTGATTTTCCCGCGTGATAAATGGGATGTCGCATGTCAAAGGCCCGAGATGAAAAAGCTCGGCGTTTATATTCTCTCCGGATACAAGGAATCCGATCCGGACATGCCGGTGCTCTATATCGGGCAGACGGACGATATCAAAGGGCGACTTGATCTCCATCGCAAGAAGAAAGATTTTTGGGATAAAGCGATTGTCTTTGTTTCCAACAATGATTTTTTGAACCGTGCTCATATTACCTGGCTTGAATGGTTCCTGCATAATAAAGCCACATGCATGAAACGCTGCAGGCTCGACAATCAGGCCGCCCCGATGGAGCCCAGCATGTCGGAATCTGAGCGCGCAGATATGCAGGCGTTCTCCCGTCAGATGCTACAAATTCTGCCCTTGCTTGGCGTTCATGCATTTGAAGAACCCAAGACCTATCGCGCACCGGTAAAGACAGCACCGGCAACAAACGACTGGCGTTCAAATCCTGATCTCTGGGATACGGTGATCGTGCCTGCGAAAGAAGATGGTTTTCAGGAAACATTCATTCAGGATAGGGAATGGTATGCTATCCGCATCGGTGGAGGCATGTTGGAACGTTTGAAATACATCGCGGCCTATCGCGTAAAGCCAGTTATGGCGATCACACATTATGCAGAAATTGACCGGATCGAGCCTTACGGCGATACTGGCAAATACATTGTTTATTTTAAAGGTGCGGCACAGGAAATTGGTCCCATCAAATATGCCGATGCACCACCAGGCGCCATGCAGAGGCCGCGCTATACGAATATAAATCAGCTCAAGTCTGCAAAGACCATTAGTGAGTTGTTATTTAGTGAAGCTGAATAAATTTGGAGAGAATACAGGGATTATAGATCTATTTTTATACGGTGCAGGAT
>JBDHTU010000013.1:0-20229 GCA_039808805.1 Micavibrio sp. | reverse complement strand
CAGGCGGAGGCGCTGGACGCCATGCTGGCCGACAAGGGCAAACCGCTCAGCGCCGTCATCCAGATGGTGGTGGACGAAGAAGAACTGGTCAACCGCCTCAAAACCCGTATCCAGCAGGCGATCGATGCCGGGCAACCCGTCCGGGCGGACGACAACGAGGAAACCTTCCGCAAGCGCCTTAAAGTTTACCGTGACCAGACCGCGCCGATCCTGCCGTATTACGAATCCGCCGGTCTTTTGAAAAAGGTCGATGGCATGAAGCCGATCGATTTCGTGACGGGCGAAATCAAGGCGATTTTGAAGTAACCAAAAGGGGGCCGAGAGGTCCCTGAAATCCTTAAAAAATACCAGTTGACGCAAAGGCTTAGAGTTCCTATATTGCGGCAAATCTTAAAGCCCTCTATGTCTATGTTTCGTTTGTAAGCATTTGATTTACAAGGCTTTTTGATGGTGTAGGACCTGATGTACCGGGTCCGTTTGATATGATCAAAAAGGAGAAAACATGGCTCGTATCGCTGGGGTAAACGTCCCCGACAACAAACGCGCGCTGATCGCTCTGACCTATGTCCATGGCATTGGTCGCTTTTCGGCACGCCAAATCCTCAAAGCCTGCGGCATCGATGAAACCCGCCGCATGAACAACCTCACGGAAGAAGAACTGAACAACATCCGTGCGGAAATCGACACCGACAAATACACGATCGAAGGCGATCTGCGTCGTGAAATCGCGATCAACATCAAGCGCCTGATGGATATGGCCTGCTACCGCGGCATCCGTCACCGCAAACACCTGCCCGTTCGCGGCCAGCGCACCAAGACCAATGCACGCACGCGCAAAGGTCCTGCCAAGCCGATCGCCGGCAAGAAACAGCCGACGAAATAAGGGAGTGATGAACAATGGCTAAACCAGCTGCAAAAACCGTTAAAAAGGTAAAGAAAAACATCACGACCGCCGACGTGCACGTGAATGCCTCCTTCAACAACACGCAGATCACCATCACGGACGATCAGGGCAATACGATCTCGTGGTCCTCTGCCGGCCTGATGGGCTTCAAAGGCTCCCGTAAATCCACGCCGTATGCGGCGCAGATGGCGGCCGAAGATGCTGGCCGCAAGGCGCAGGAACACGGTGTTAAGGATGTTTACGTTGTGGTCAAGGGTCCGGGTTCGGGCCGTGAATCCGCACTGCGCGCACTGTCGATCATCGGTCTGAATGTCCGTTCGATCAAGGACATCACGCCGATCCCGCACAACGGTTGCCGTCCGCGCAAACGCCGCCGCGTATAATAGAAATTAGAGATTGGAGGTTGGTTCTAACCTCCAATTTCCAATCACCTGTAACCAGAGGCCGGCTAAGAACCGGATGACGTTAACAAGAAAGGCACTACCATTATGATCCAGAAGAATTGGCAAGAACTGATCAAGCCGCAGAAGATCGAAATCGATCACAAGAGCGGCAACAAAAGCATCGGCAAAATCGTGGCCGAACCGCTTGAGCGCGGCTTCGGCCTGACGCTCGGCAACGCCCTGCGCCGCATCCTGCTCTCCTCGCTGCAAGGCGCGGCCATCACCGCCATCCAGATCGATGGCGTTTTGCATGAATTCTCCTCCATCCCGGGCGTTCGCGAAGACGTCACGGATGTTGTCCTGAACGTAAAAGCCATCTCCGTGCGCATGCATGCCGAAGGCCCAAAGAAAATGCGCGTCAATGCCGAAGGTCCTTGTGAAGTGACCGCAGGCATGATCGAAGCCGGCGCCGATATCGAGATCATGAATCCTGATCTCGTTATCTGCACGCTCGACAAGGGTGCGAAATTCAGCATGGAGATGACCGTCAACACGGGCAAAGGCTACCGCCCGGCCGCTTTGAACCGTCCGGAAGAAGCGCCTGTCGGCCTGATCCCGGTCGACTCCGTCTTCTCGCCGGTCCGCAAAGTGTCCTACGAAATCGAAGACACCCGCGTCGGCCAGATCACGGACTACGACAAGCTGACGCTGCAAGTCGAAACCAACGGCGTTATCACGCCGGAAGATGCTGTCGCATACGCGGCCCGTATCCTCCAGGACCAGCTTCAAGTTTTCATCAACTTCGAAGAGCCGGATCAGGCGACCGCGGGCGAGCAGGAAGACGAACTGCCGTTCAACCGCAACCTGCTGCGCAAAGTCGACGAACTCGAACTGTCCGTCCGCTCGGCAAACTGCCTGAAAAACGACAACATCGTCTATATCGGCGATCTCGTCCAAAAATCCGAAAGCGATATGCTGCGCACGCCGAACTTCGGCCGCAAGTCGCTGAACGAAATCAAAGAAGTATTGACCAACATGGGTCTGCACCTTGGCATGCAGGTCGAGGGCTGGCCGCCGGAGAACATCGAAGAGCTGGCAAAACGTCTCGACGATCCGTTCTCGAATTAAATTTTGCCGTCATCCCCGCCTTGTGCGGGGATCCGGAAAAAAGGACATAATGTCCGCCCCCGTTTTCTATCGCGAGATGTTCACGGGCAATACCATGGGACCGATGCGTCGGCCCGCTGCTAAAAAGGAGAACTGCCGTGAGACACGGAATGAAGCAACGTAAACTGAACCGCACTTCGCAACACCGCACGGCGATGTTCGCCAACATGGCGGCGGCGCTGGTGAAGCACGAACAAATCGTGACGACCCTGCCGAAGGCGAAAGAACTGAAACCGATCGTTGAAAAACTGATCACGCTGGGTAAAAAAGGCGGCCTTGCAAATCGCCGTCTGGCCATTTCCCGCATGCGCGATGAAGAGCAGGTGGCAAAACTGTTCGATACGCTGGCAACCCGTTATGCAGATCGCAAAGGCGGTTACGCCCGCGTTCTGAAAGCCGGTTTCCGTTACGGCGACAACGCGCCGATGGCTGTCATTGAACTTGTTGATCGCGATGTTACGGCCAAAGGCCAAGACAGCGGCCCGGTGTTCACCGATTCTGAATACGAAGCCGAAGAAAAAGAAGAAGCCGGCAAAGCAGGCCCGAAGCCCGCGAAAAAAGCCCCGGCCAAGAAGGCCCCGGCCAAGAAAAAAGCCGCCGCTTAATTGACCGGCAAGACATTAAAAACCCCGCTTCTGGCGGGGTTTTTCTTTGTCTCTATTTGATAGATTTAAGCGAGGCATACATATGCGCGCTCTGCGGGAAGGTGCGGGCGCGCACGTCTGCGGCATAGGCGGTTACCGCCTCCTCAGCAATTGCAGACAGCGCCGCGTATTCTTTTACGAATTTCGGCTTCTTGCCATGTGTCAGGCCGAGCATGTCTTCGGCTACCAGGATTTGCCCGTCGCACTGGGCGCTTGCGCCGATACCAATGACGGGGCAGGAAACGGACCGCGCAATCTCCGTGCCCAACGTTTCGGGTACGCCTTCGGCCACGATGGCATATGCACCCGCATCGCATACGGCGCGGGCATCGTCCAGAATTTTTGCTGCGCCGCTGTCGTCGCGCCCCTGGGCTTTAAATCCGCCCATCGTATGGACGGATTGCGGCATCAGGCCGATATGGCCCATCACGGCCACGCCGCGCCGGGAGAGGTAGGACACGGTCTCCGCCATCTCCGCGCCGCCTTCCAGCTTGACGGACGGCGCGCCGGTCTCGCTCATGATACGGGCGGCGTTGCGGAAGGCGATCTCCCTGCTTTCCTGATACGTTCCGAACGGCATATCGACGACGACCAGCGCATTCTGCGTGGCCGCCTGCACAGCGCGCCCGTGGCGGATCATCATGTCGAGGTCGGCCTGCAGGGTGGATTGCTCACCATAGATCACCATGGCGACGCTGTCCCCGACCAGCAGCACATCACAGTGCGGATCGAGCAGCCGCGCCATGGGGGCGGTGTAAGCTGTCAGGCAGACCAGCGGCTGGGCTTCCGGGCCTTTGCGGGCCTTGATATCGAGAATGGTTTTGCGCATGTCCGGAGCATAGCGGGAGGCACATCCAAAGAAAAGCAAAACAAACCGTCACAATCTCGCCAAAATCCGGTTTTAAACCATGGGGTTATGGGTATCCGGGGACTGCAGATCTTTGCCATAGCTTGTATCGCCATCGGCGCCACCGCGGTGGCGCAGGACCGGATGGTGCCGCAAACGCAAAGCGAAGTGACTTTGTCTTTCGCGCCCATCGTCAAAAAAGTCTCTCCCGCCGTCGTGAATATCTACACCAAGCGCGTGGTGCAGCAGCGTATATCGCCGTTCATGGCGGATCCGATGTTCGAAAAATTCTTCGGGGATATGGCGCCTCGGGGATTAAGCCGCGAACAGGTTGAAAGCTCTCTCGGTTCCGGCGTGATCGTCGAAGGCGACGGGATTATCGTTACCAACGCGCATGTGGTGAAGGACGCGCAGGAAATCATGGTGGTGCTGTCCGACCGCCGGGAATTCGCGGCGAAACTAACGTTGCTGGATGAGCCCTCCGATATCGCGATCCTGCGGGTAGAGACAAAGGGTGAACTTCTTCCCTCCGCCACGCTGAAACCGTCCGAACAACTGGAAGTCGGCGATATCGTCATTGCCATCGGCAACCCGTTCGGCGTGGGCCAGACGGTGACCAGCGGGATCGTTTCCGCGCTCGCACGCTCTACCCTCAACATCAACGATTTTAATTTCTTCATCCAGACGGACGCGGCGATCAACCCCGGAAATTCCGGCGGCCCCCTGGTTGCCACGGACGGCGGCGTGGTCGGCATCAATTCCGCTATCTACTCGCGCTCCGGCGGCTCGCTCGGCATCGGCTTTGCCGTGCCGTCCGAAATGGTGGCGACCGTTATCGCGGCGGAAAAATCCGGCGGCGGCGAAAAGCGCATCAAGCGCGCCTGGCTCGGTATTTCCGGGCAGCCGGTGACGGCTGACATCGCTGAATCGCTGAACCTGAACCGTCCGACAGGCGTTTTGATTACCAGCGTCCATCCTGCAAGTCCTCTTGTAAAAGAAGGCATGAAAATCGGTGATGTCGTGACCAGGATCAACGGCCGCGAGGTGCATGACGCGGCCGAACTGAAATTCCGGCTGGCGACCCTGCCGCTCGGGCAGGATGCCGTCATCGACGTGCTCCGCAAGGGCGAGCCGCTGAGCTTTACGGTAGAGGCCACGGCCCCGCCAGACCTGCCGCCGCGCAAGGAAACGGTGATCGACGGCAAAAACCCGCTCAGCGGCGCAAAGGTGGCGAATATCAATCCTGCCGTGGCTGTGGAATTGAACCTGCCGAACGAAACGGAAGGCGTGGTGGTGACGGAAGTTTCCGGCCAGCATGCGGCGTCTCGCTTGCTGCAACCGGGGGATCTCATTCTCGCCCTGAACAACCAGCCTATGAAAAGTGTGCAGGATCTTCAGGTGGCGTTGCAGAAGGCGGCACAGACGCATGCCTTTGCCCTTGTCATCGAACGCGGCGGCCAGAAAACGCAGATCGTTATCCGTTAAAAGGGACTCGCTTTTGGGTAATGTTCGCACTATGTTCTTCCCATGCCGTCCCTGTTTGATGTTTCCGCCGAAAATTTAGCCCACGAAGCTCCGCGCCCGCTGGCCGACCGTCTGCGTCCGCAGGCTTTGGAAGAAATTGTCGGGCAGGATCATCTGGTGGGGGAAGGCGGCGCGCTTCGCCGGATGATCGAGGGCGGCAGTCTGTCTTCGCTGATCCTCTGGGGGCCTCCCGGCTGTGGTAAAACGACGATGGCGCGCATTCTGGCCCGGCACACCGATCTTCATTTTGAACAGATTTCGGCGATTTTTTCCGGCGTTGCCGATCTCAAGAAAGTTTTTGAATCTGCGAAATTCCGCCGCAGCCAGGGGCGCGGCACTTTGTTGTTTGTCGATGAGATACATCGGTTCAATAAATCGCAACAGGATGCGTTTCTTCCTGTCATGGAAGACGGTACGATCGTCTTGATCGGGGCTACCACGGAAAACCCGTCTTTCGAACTTAACGGCGCTTTGCTGTCGCGCTCCCAGGTATTGGTGCTCAAGCGTCTGGACGATGAGGCGCTGGAACAGATCATGGAACGCGCGGAAGAGGCGGCGGGCAAAAAACTTCCGCTGGACGCCAATGCACGCGAAACATTGAAAGCGATGGCGGACGGCGACGGGCGTTATGCGCTCAATCTGACCGAACAGGTTCTATCACAGGACAAAACGCTTGATACCGAAGGACTGACGCGGCTTTTGCAAAAACGCGCGCCGCTCTACGATAAAAAAGACGATAGCCATTACAATCTCATCAGCGCCCTGCACAAATCCGTGCGGGGAAGCGATGCCGATGCAGCGCTTTATTGGCTTTCGCGGATGCTGAACGGCGGCGAAGACCCGCGCTATATCGCCCGGCGCGTAACGCGCATGGCGATTGAAGATATCGGCATGGCCGATCCGCAGGCAATGACCGTTGCTTTGAACGCTTGGGAAATGTATGAACGGCTCGGCTCGCCGGAAGGAGAGCTTGCGATCGCACAGGCCGTGATTTACATGGCGACCGCGCCGAAATCGAACGCCGCCTATACCGCGATCAAGGCGGCAAGGCGCGCTGCGAAGGAAACAGGCTCTCTGATGCCGCCCAAACATATCCTGAACGCGCCGACCAGGCTGATGAAAAACCTCGGCTACAGCGACGGGTACGAATACGACCACGACGCCGAAGGGGCGTTTTCCGGGCAGGATTACTTCCCCGAAGAGATGGAGCGCGAGATGTTCTACAACCCGCCCGAACGCGGGTTCGAACGTGAAATACGCAAACGGCTCGATTACTGGGACAAGCTGAGAAAGCAGAAAAATGCTGGATAGATTGCGCATTCACAAACCCGATACGGCGGAAGAGCGGCACCTTCGGAATATCGTGGCGCTCATCGAAACGCATGGAGATGCGTGTTTTTACCGCGATCATTTCAATCCCGGGCATATCACCGGATCGGGGCTTTTAATCAGCGCGGACGGAACCCGCGTTCTTATGAATCATCACAAATTCCTCGATATATGGATCTGCTTTGGCGGCCACGCGGACGGGGAACAAGATATCCTGAACGTCGCCCTGCGCGAAGTGATCGAAGAATCCGGTATCGCGGCTGTTGAGCCTGTGACGGACCGCATTTTCGATGTCGATGTCCATGACATTCCTTTCAACGCGAAGAAGAATGAGCCGCCGCACAAGCATTTCGATGTCCGTTACCTGTTCCGGGTGAAAAACGCGGCCAATGAAAACTTCGTGGAAAGCGAGGAATCCCGATCCTTGCGCTGGTGCAGTTACGAAGAGGCGCGCAAATTGGCGGCGCCTCATGATTTAAGCATGCATCGCTTGCTCGACAAATGGCGCGCGGCGCGGTAAAACACTGATATGAATATGGTTTTATCAATTGCGGCGGGCGGCGCCCTCGGCTCGGTCCTGCGTCACTTCGCGGGCGTTGGGGCCTTGGCCCTGTTGGGCTCCTCTTTTCCTTACGGAACGCTTTTCGTCAATGTCCTGGGATCGTTTGTTATGGGCGTTATCGTCGCGCTGTTCGCGCATCTGGGAAACCCCTCGCAGGAAATGCGCGCGTTTTTAACCGTCGGCGTTCTCGGCGGCTTTACCACATTTTCTTCTTTTTCGCTGGACGTCGCAACGCTGTATGAGCGCGGGCACGTTGGCGCGGCAGGGTTGTATATTGCCCTGTCGCTGGTTTTATCTTTGGCCGCGATTTTCGCCGGCCTGTTTATCGTGAGAAGTTTTGCATCATGAAAGACGTCCAGCATATCACCGTGCCGCAGGATGACGACGGGCAACGCCTTGACCGCTGGCTGAAAAAGAATGTCGCGGAAATGTCTTTTGTCATGGCGCAAAAACTGATCCGCACGGGCCAGATCCGTATCGACGGGAAACGGGCGAAGCCGGACACGCGCCTTGCGGCGGGGCAGGAAATTCGCCTGCCGCCGATGGACGAACGTCCGGAAAAGACGGATGGCTACCGCTTGCGCGAGGCAGATGCTGAAATGATTATCAAGGCCGTGATTTATGATGATGGAGATATCCTTGCCATCAACAAACCGGCCGGTATCGCGACGCAGGGCGGGATGAATATCGAGCGCCATATCGACGGCATGCTGGAGGCTCTTACAGGCAAAGACGGCGTGAAGCCGCGCCTCGTTCACCGTCTGGACAAGGACACCTCCGGTGTTCTGCTGCTCGCCCGTTCGGCGGAAATGGCCCGCCGCCTTGGAAAAATGTTCCAGGGCCGTGACATGAAGAAAATCTATTGGGCGATCACCAGCCCGGCGCCGCTGGAGATGGAGGGCGAAATCAAAGCCCCGCTGATCAAGGGCACGCACGGTCCTGACAAGGACAAGATGATTGTCGACCAGAAAGAGGGCCAGAAGGCCTATACCAATTACGAAGTGATGGAAGTCGCCGGGAAGACGGCGGCTTTCGTGGCGTTTATGCCCAAGACGGGACGTACGCACCAGATCCGCGTTCATGCCGCCCATATGGGCTTTCCGCTGCTGGGGGATGCCAAATACGGGGTCAAGGCCGCGATCGAGGGACCGGGAATCACACAGCGGCTTCATCTTCATGCCCGCTTGCTGCAGTTCAGCCATCCGGTTACCCGGAAAAGCCTGAAATTACAGGCCCCGCTGCCGGCAGACCTTGCGAAGAGTTGGGATGCGCTTGGTTTCCAGAAAAAACCGGACCACGAGCCGTTCGCTGATTTTTAAGCTTTTGACCGGGCCGCGGCCTCTCTATACTGTCCCGGCAAAAAGGGTTGAAACGCGCCGCCAATGGATAAAAGATTTGCCAAATCGCTGACCTGGGGAAAACGGCTGACGCTTGTCGTGCTGGTGCTTGTCGGCCTGATCTATCTCTTTCTCAGCATCGCCGAACGGCTGAAGGAACCGGCGCGCCTTGGCATTCAGGATTATCTTTCCCAGGTCACGGGCCATACGGCGGAGATCACGGATCTTGAACTGTTCGAACTCGCGCCCGACATGATGTTCCGTTTTCACGGAATCGATATCCGGGACAAAGCCGACCATAAAAAAGTTCTGGCGCATGCCGACAAGTTTTTCATCGCCATGCCTGCATGGCGCATGTATCTGGGCATGCGCGCCTATCTGGGGCTGGAAGTCCGGGGCCTTGAACTTGCGACCGGTTACCTGACGCCGAAAAAAATCGACATCAGCTTCGCCGGGATTTCCGATCCTGCACCGGAGGAAAACAAGGCGCAGTTTCTCGCCGAAGGCACATACAACAATCAATCTCTGCTGCTGACCGCGGAAATGCAACGCAAGGTCGCAGGCAAACATTATATTTACAGCTTTTCCGGTACGTTCCCCTTTACGTTCAAGCTGGGCAATATAGAGGCCAGCGGGCTTTTTGAACGCGGTATGAGCGACGTCACGTTTAAACAGGTGCAGGTCGTACGCGGCGCCGACCGCATGGAATTCGTCCTGAAAAACGTCAAGAATGACCCTCTGCACGGCGTGGCGGAAGGCAGCATCAACGGGGTCGAATTTAACGGGGAATTAAAGAAATCCGGCGATGATACTCTTTTCGTCCTTTCGCCCGTGAACGCCACGGAGAGCCAGGCCCGCGAAATCGAAGCTTTCCTGGCCAAACTCCGCGGTGACCTGGGCCTGGATGAATCTTCTACCTTTCATCTGGAACTGGCGGGTTCCCCCTCAGACAATACACAGACCACACAGGAAACGGACCAAGAATGAAGCGCGTATACAAATTGGCCTCTTATACCAAAACGGAAGAGGGGTTCGCCATTCAACTGGACGGCAAGACCGTCAAGACGCCGCTGGGGCAGCCCCTGGCCGCGCCGAACAAGACCATCGCCGATGAGATCGTGCGCGAATGGTCTGCGCAGACGGACCAGATTATACCGGATTCAATGCCGATTACGCAGATGCTGACCACGGCTTTGGACCGCACGCGTGAACGCGACGCCATGACGGCATCGCTTTTGAAATATCTGGACACGGACCTTCTCTGCTACCGCGTCAAGGAGCCGCAGGAAATATCAAAGCGCCAGAAAGAAGTCTGGGACCGCTGGCTGACATGGTTTGACGAACATTTTGAAAGCCCGCTGGATGTGACGTTCGGGATTGACGCATTAAAACAGGATGCCGACACGCACAAGCAGATCTGGAATTACCTCGAAGCGCTCGATGAATATTATTTCACCGTGCTCCAGATCGTAACGTCCCTGACGGGGTCGATCGTCCTGGGCCTTGCATTTCTGGAACATGAAGCAACGCCGGAAGATGTATTCGCCGCCGCCGAACTGGAAGAAATATACCACGCCGAACTGGCCAATGAGGCCGAGCATGGCGAAGACCCGGTCCAGGGCCGCCGCCAGGCAACGCTGCGCCGCGAACTGGACACGTCCAAACGCTTTATGGACCTGCTGGAACAGGAATGACCGCCGCAAAATCCCGCTGCTGGTGGTGCGGGGACGATCCTCTTTATATGCGCTATCACGATGAGGAATGGGGCCGCCCGGTCACGGACGATACGCGCCTGTTTGAAAAAATATGCCTCGAAGGATTTCAGGCGGGCTTAAGCTGGATTACCATCCTGCGCAAGCGGGAAAATTTCCGCAAAGGCTTCGATCAATTCGACATAGACAGGATAGCAAAATATACGGAAAAAGACGTGGCCCGGCTTTTGAAGGATGAAGGCATCGTCCGCCATCGCGGCAAGATCGAAAGCGTGATCAACAACGCCAAACGCGCCAGGGAATTAAAAAGGGAATTCGGCTCTCTGGCGGCTTATTTCTGGACATGGGACCCGCATGTCGATGAACGGCCCAGGGAATTTTCGGCGACGGCCGTAAAGGCGATGGCCAAAACCGATACATCCAAGGCCTTGTCTAAAGACCTTAAGAAACGCGGCTGGAGTTTCGTTGGCCCGACCACAGTCTATGCTTTTATGCAGGCGATGGGCATGGTGAACGACCATGTCGAAGAATGCTTCTGCCGCAAAGATATTGAAAAATTGCGGCAGGGTATGGGGAAAGCGTCTTAACGCGTCAGGAAATCCTGTCCGTTATCATTGCTTGGCGTTTCGGCGTTTTCGATCTGCTGCATAATATTCTCCAGCTCTTCTAAAACCTTTTTCAAACGTTCGGACAGGGCAGGAACAGGCAAAACGGGCATGGCTAACCTCTTATACAAGATAACTTGTAATACAGGAAACAAATACTCTTGTCAAGATGCACAATTTTCCTTGTGCTAATATAAGGAAATGAGCAGCCTGAAATCTATTCCGGACCTGGCGGAAAGAATAAAATATATTCGCAAGATTAAAGGATTAAGCCAGATCGAACTTGCCGCGATCTGTGGCACCACTCAACAGGCCATTCAGCAGGCGGAAGCCGGCAAGGCGCAAAATCCCCGCTATCTTCACAAGCTCGCTTTGTCACTGGACATTCCCTATGAATGGCTGACGATGAATCTTTTGGCGGAGAAAAAAACGATTTCCAGGCCGCCCGGCTTTTCTGAGAAGCAGCGTGAAGTCGTTGATACATTCTTCGCCATGCCGAAAAAAGATCAGGCGCTATTGCTGGAACTGATGAAAACCCGCGATAAAACTAAAAAATAATTCTTGATATATCTTATCGTTCCATGCAGATTGTTAGCTCAACCACCAGCGAAAGGAGCGAATAATGAAGACTATCACAGTGAATGTTAAACGTTCCGCTTCGGTGCGCCCCCCGCTGTAACGGGTTTTCGGGCCCGGCGGATTTTCCGTTTTCGGGCCTTGAATCAAAAGCTTACTACCTTATCGCTTCGATTCCGGTTTGCAAAACAAGGCGGACATTTTTTATGGATCAAAGACGATGACTGAAGAAAAGAAACTGAATTACAAAGATATTTTTGGCTTTGCCCGGATGATCTGGCAGCCGCAGATGCGGCGTGCGCCCGTGCTACTGCTGGGTATGGGGATGGCGGCGGTGATCGATACGCTTTTTCCCGTCGTCACGGGAAAGATGATCTCCGCCATTAACGATACGGTGGCCGGGGCGGAAGGCTGGGGCCGCGAATTGGTGATGATTTTTGCCGTCTTCGTCGCGTTGGAGTTTTTCTATCATACGCTGCGCAATGGAACGCTGTTTGTCTGGAACCGCACGGCCGTAAGCGCCTTGCATAAAATCCTGACGGAAACCTTCGTCCGCGTGCAGAAATTTTCGACGGACTGGCATGCGAACGCCTTTGCCGGCGGCACGGTTCGAAAAATCACACGCGGCATGTGGTCGTTCGATGTTTTCGAAGATATCATCTTTATGTATCTCTATCCTACCATCCTGGTCATGATATCGACCATCGGACTGATGTTCTGGCACTGGCAAATCATGGGCTGGGTAACGCTGGCAAGCGTGGCCGTGTATGTGGGCTTCAGCGTTTGGGCCGTGCATACGGTCAATGCGCCAAAATTCCGGAAAAGCGCAGAGGCCGATACAAAGGTCGGCGCGTCGCTGGCAGACGCGATCACCGGCAATGCCGCGGTCAAGGCTTTCGGTGCGGAAAGAGCGGAAGAAGAACGTTTTGGACTTGTTGCCACAGACTGGCGCAGCCTTTCGATCGATGCGTGGCAGACGGGGACGTGGATGGATTTGATCCGGCGTTATCTGGCTTTGACCATGATGTCGGTCATGGTCGGTACTGCGGTATGGCTCTGGTCGCAGGGGCAGGCGACATCTGCGGATGTTGTCTATGTCCTGACGGCGTATATGGTCTTGTCCGCCTATCTGCGTCATATCGGGGAACAGATTTCGAACCTCCAGAAAGCCATGGCTGAAATGGAGGATGTCGTGTTGTTCTGGAAGCATAAAGACGATATTGCCGATGCGCCGGGCGCAAAGAATTTGCAGGCGCGCTCGGGGGAGATCGTCTTCGACCGCGTTCGTTTCGCTTATGCCAACAAGGAAGAGCCGATCTACCGCGATTTCTCGATCACGATACAGCCGGGAGAAAAAATCGCGCTGGTAGGTCACTCCGGTTCCGGCAAATCCACCTTCGTCAAACTGGTGCAGCGTCTTTATGACGCCCAGGGCGGCGCGATCCGGATTGACGGTCAGGACGTCAAGGGCGTTACACAGGAATCGTTGCGCAAGGCGATTGCCCTGGTGCCTCAGGAGCCGATCCTGTTTCACCGGTCTATTGCCACCAATATTGCGTACGGCAAACCGGACGCCGGCATGGAGGAAATTGTCATGGCTGCAAAGAAAGCCTACGCGCACGATTTCATCCAAAGCCTGCCGCATGGCTATGACACGCTGGTGGGAGAGCGCGGAATCAAACTTTCAGGGGGCGAGCGTCAGCGGATTGCGATTGCCCGGGCGGTTCTGGCCGATTGCCCGATCCTGATCCTGGACGAGGCGACCTCGTCGCTGGATTCCGTGTCGGAACATTACATCCAGAAGGCGCTCGCAGGATTGATGGAGGGGCGGACGACCATCACGATCGCGCACCGTCTCGCGACCATCAGGGCCGTGGACCGCATTCTGGTTTTCGATAAAGGAAGCGTCGTGGAGCAGGGAACGCATGTTGCGCTTTTGTCCAGGCCCGGCTCCGCCTATAAACGGCTTTATGATATGCAGGCGCTGGATCTGGTCGGCGACCCTACGATTCTGGCGGCTGAATAGATCGCTTTCCGTCATGCGCCAAACGCAGAAAAGCCCCGCGCGCCGCTTGTCATCCGGCGCGGGCTTTCCCCCGTATAAACTCCATGGCAACAAGAGGTAACAGAAAGTGAGGATGCCATGATCCGTATCCATGACCGCGATCTGCGCGGCGCCACCAAAACGGGCTGGCTCGACAGCAAGCATACATTTTCCTTCGGTCATTTTTATGACCCGAACCGCATGGGTTTTCGCAGCCTGCGCGTCATCAATGACGACATCGTCATTCCCGGCGCAGGGTTCGATACGCATCCTCACAAGGATATGGAGATCATCACCTATATCCTGAAAGGCGAACTTGCGCACAAGGACAGCCTCAGCACCGGGTCTACAATCCGTCCCGGCGAGATTCAGCGCATGACGGCCGGTAGCGGCATTCTCCATTCGGAATTCAACCCTTCGAGTGAGAACGGCGTGCATCTGCTGCAAATCTGGATCGTGCCGGAAAAACGCGGACTGGAGCCGTCTTATGAACAAAAGACCATCACAGCCGGCGACGGCGGCTTTACCCTGATCGGCGACCGTTACGGCACTGACGGCGGCGTGACCATCCATCAGGATGTCCGGCTTCTGGCCGCGCATATGAAGGACGGTCAGAAAACTTCTTACAGCTTTGAAAAAGGCCGCAATGGATTCCTGCATGTCGCCAAAGGCTGGATCACGTTGAACGGTGAGGAGCTGAAAGAAGGCGACGGCGCGGAGATGACCGATACCGACAGGATCGAAATCGCCTCCAAGGCCGACGGTACGGAAGTGCTTCTGTTCGACCTAGCGTAACGAAATGTCGCCGGACAGGATTTTCTGCAAGGTTTCGATGTAGAAATCCGGTTCGGCGGCTTTCACCTTGTTCTCGATATCGTCTACGGACTCCCCGGTTTTCACGGGGAGTCTTTTTTGCGCCAAAACGCGGCCATGGTCGTATTCACCGTCCACCAGATGAATGGTGATGCCTGTTTCCGTGTCTTTGTTGTCGAACACGGCCTGATGCACATGGCGGCCGTACATGCCCTTGCCGCCGTATTTCGGCAGCAGCGCCGGATGAGTGTTAAGGAGCGCGCCATGCACGGCGGCGATGGTGTACGGGCCGATCAGTTTCATATAGCCGGAGCATATGACAAGATCGACGGCGTTATCTTCCAGCATCGCGCCGATCGCATTGTCCGGGTCGGCGCTGTTGCCTGCGTTGATCACGGCGGTTTTCAGGCGCATATCTTTCGCCCATTTGACGGCCCCGCAATCCGGATTGTTGGTAATGAGAAGCACAGGCTCTGCGGCAATGCTCCCGTTCTTGCACGCTTGCGCAATGGCGCGGGCGGCGCTGCCGTTGTGGGAGGCGAGGAACGCGATCTTCATCATGGCGCCTTTTTACAGCCAGCTTTTCGGGTTGGCAATCCTGTATCCTTTGGCCGCGCGGGCAAATCCGTTGGCGACGCGGTAGACGAAATACAGCATGGCGGGGCCGATGGTCGGCAGGCTGGCCATGATCAGGAAATTTTTGTTGGAGGCGATGTAATCCTGCATCACGGCATACAGGGCGGCCTCGTCGAACATCTGCCCGCTCTGGATCTGTTGCACCGTCTGATGGATGACGCTGTGATCGCCTTTCAGGAAAACCCAGATGCCGAACAGGATCATGCCGAGCAGGATAAACGCCCCGCCGATCCAGATCGTGCCGATCATATAGGTCATGTGGTTGTACAAAAGGCCGTCTTCCTTGTCGCGGCCGCGGTAATAATAGGCGGACAGCAGCGTGATCAGGATCAGGGCGAGCGATCCGACCTGTCCCTCCGTCGTCGGCACAAACGACAGGATCGTTGAAAAGATCAGGAAAAAATACAGGATGTTGATGGTGTTTTTTTGCTGTTTCGTATCCATGGCGGTTTACCGTCTGTGAAAAAGTTTCTCGATGTCCTTGAGGCTCAAAGTGATATAGGTCGGCCTTCCGTGGTTGCAGTGGCCGGAATTTTCGGTCTCTTCCATCTGGCGGAGAAGGGCGTTCATCTCTTCCGTCGTCATGCGCCGCCCAGACCGGACGGAGCCGTGGCAGGCCATGGTCGATAGAACGGCGTTGAGCTTTTCTTCCAGCAGGATCGAATTGTCGCTGTCCGAAATTTCGTCGGCGACATCTTCGATCAGCTTTTTGATATCAAGCTTCGTGCCGAGCAGGGCGGGCACGGTGCGCACGCAGATGGACCCTGCGCCGAACGCCTCGATCTCCAGCCCCAGCCGCTGGAACGTCTCCGCCTTGTCGAGAAGCGCCGCCGCGCGCGTGTCCGAAAGGTCGATGATTTCCGGGATCAGAAGACCCTGCGCCTTGACGCCGCCTTCGGCCATCTGCGCCTTGAAGCGTTCATAAACAAGCCGCTCATGCGCAGCATGCTGGTCAACCAGAACGATGCCCTCCGGCGTCTGCGCGATGATGTAGTTTTCATGCAATTGCGCCCGCGCCGCGCCGAGAGGGTATGATTCCGTTACTGGTGCGGTCTCTACCTGCGTTTCCGCGCGGGCGGAAGGGCCGATATCCATCATCGGCGCATAGGTCTGTTCGGCCTTTTCGGCAAGATTGCCGTATGCAACGCGGCCCGGGTAATGGCTGCGGGACAATGGCATTGCGGGGGCTGCGTTTTGCGGCCTGAAGGAAGAAAGTGCATAGGTGGAAATCGTGCTCGATGTCTGCTGTCCGCCCGCGATCAACGCATGTTTGAGCGCGCTGATGATGGCCCCGCGCACCAGCGCGGAATCCCGGAATCGCACTTCCGCCTTGGCGGGGTGGACGTTGACGTCCACTTCCTCCGGCGGGACATCGATATAAAGCGCGACGACAGGATGGCGGTCGCGGGACAGCAGGTCGGTGTAAGCCGCGCGCACGCAGCCCAGCAGCAGCCGGTCGCGCACAGGGCGTCCGTTGACGAACAGGAACTGGTACTGTGCCGTGCCCTTGTCAAAACTCGGCAGGCCCGCATAGCCGGATACTCGTACATACTCGCGCGCGGTTTCGACAGGTACGCAGTTCGCGCCGAAGTCTTTGCCCAGGACATCGGCAAGGCGCGCATGGCGCATGCCGTCCAGCATGCCCTGCGTCCCGCTGAGCGACAGAGAATTGGCTCCGTTGTGCGTCAACTTGAATGTCACGCCGGGATGCGCCATGGCGATGCGGGAAAGCATGTCTTTGACGGCGGCGTATTCCGCGCGGTCAGTTTTCAGGAATTTGAGCCGCGCGGGCGTAGCGTAAAAAAGGTCCCGAACCTCGACGCTGGTGCCGGTCGGATGCGCGGCCGGGACAGGGTCGGATTTCTTTCCGCCCTCTACGGTGATGACCCAGGCATTGTTTTCATCTCCGTTTCTGGACGTGATCGACAGGCGGCTGACCGCGCCGATGGAGGGAAGCGCCTCACCGCGAAAACCCAGATGCTGGATATGGACCAGATCGTCGTCCGGAAGTTTCGATGTTGCGTGCCGTTCGACACAGGCTTCAAGTTCGCGGCGATTCATGCCCGATCCGTCGTCGCGCACGCGGATCATGCTTTTTCCTCCGTCGCGCAGGTCGACCTCCACCACGGACGCACCGGCGTCGATGGCGTTTTCGACCAGTTCCTTCACCGCGGCGGCGGGCCGTTCGATGACTTCGCCGGCGGCGATCTGGTTCACCAGGTGATCGGGCAAATGACGTATACGCATGCCTATAATCTAGACAAACAGCGCACAAAACGGAAGAAATCCGCGGGGCTTACCCCCTGTTATTTGCATAATTTTATCAAGGGGTTGGTTTTATCGGATAACCGCGCCTTCGGTCATGGCGTCTTCCAGGTTGGTGCCGTCGAGATTTGCGCCGGTCAGGTCAGCGCGGCGCAGATCGCACCCGGTCAGGATGCAGTTGGACAGGTCCACGCCCATCAGAATGGAATCGCGCAGGTCGCATCCCTTGAGAATGCAGAATTTGAGGGATGCGCCGGACAGGTTTGTGCGTTGCAGGCGCACCCCGTGCCCTTCGGGGGTGTCGAATTTCAGGGGGCCGAAATTGGCGCCGGTCAGGTCGGCCCGCCCCATCTGCACGCCTTTCATCGAGGACCCGCGCAAATCGGCGCGACTCATCCGGCAATCGCGGAAATCGGAATAATCGAGCGTCGCGCTTTGCACCTGCGCTTTTTCAAGATTGAGCCCGAGGAACGTTGCTTTGACCGCGCGTATGGCGGTCAGGGGATAATCCCACAGATTGTGGATGTCGCGCAGGTCGTACCCCGACAGATCCATTTGCGCCCCGTCGCGGCCTGCCGTTGAAATCCAGCGGCGGTGCGTGTCCAGAAGCTCGGCCAGCGTGCGGATGCCGCGCTCCAGCCGTTTGCCCATCGGTTCGTCCTTGATCACGTTGTCCATGATCGTGCCGCCGGTTTCGGCGTTGCGCATGATGGTGCCGGACATGATGGAATTGGACAAATTCGCGCGCGAAAGATCCGCGCCGGTAAAATCCACTTTGGACAGGTTCGCCCCGTCGAAATTCGCCTCGCTCAAATTGGCCTGGTTGAGGATAACGCCGGTCAGGTCTGCGTCCGAAAAATCCGCCGATACAGCCTTGATCGCCGCCATGCTGGTATGGGTGAGTTTCGCGCCCGACAGGTTGGTCGTGGGGTCTTTTCCCTTGGGGAAGGCGGGCAGGGGTTTGTTGACCAGAAGGCCGAATTCCCCGCGTTCCATGATCTTGCCTTCGCGGAAATCGGCGGCATCCATGTTCGCGCCGGAAAGATTGGCGCCCGCCATATGTGCGCCGCGGAAATCGGCGCGGCTCAGGATTGCATTGCTCAAATCCGCCTGCCGCAGGTCGCAGGAAAAGAAACAGGTGCCGGCAAACGTCCCGCGTGACAGGTCGCACCGCCCAAGGTTGGAGCCGGTTAAATCTGCCTGACTTAAATCCTTCCCTGAAAGATTTAAGTCGGACAGGTCTCCAAATTTGATGACAGCCCGCGCGCCGCCGCGCTTCCCGCGCAAAAACCACGCGTGCTTTTCCATGATCTCGTTGAGTTCATGCTGTGTATAGCGGCGAAAATCTTCGGTGACGGGGGGCAGTCCACGCATGCCCACCAGAATAGCCGAACTCTTTACGATTTCATATAGTTAAGGAGGCCCGCCGTCGAGCTATCAAGCGCGGCGCCCGCACCTTTCTCAATGGCGTTCGCCAGTTCCTTGCCCAGTTCGACCCCGAACTGGTCGTAGGAATTTATATTCCATATCACGCCCTGCACGAAGACTTTGTGCTCGTACAGCGCGATCAGGAAACCGAGGCTGAACGGGTCGATCAGGTCGAAGAGGAAGGTATTGCTCGGGCGGTTGCCGTTGAACACGCGCGGCTGGCTGCCCTTGGCTTCGTCCAATGTGCGCCCCTGCATCAGGGCCTGGCTCTGCGCCAGCATGTTGTTGAGCAGCAGCGTGTGCTGGTTTCCGATGGGGTTATGGCTCTTTTTCGCTGAGATGAAATCGCACGGGATGACCTGCGTGCCCTGGTGGATCAATTGGTAAAACGCATGCTGGCCGTTTGTGCCCGGCTCGCCGAACAGCACAGGCCCGGTTTTGTAATCCGTGATGGCACTCGCGTCGCGGTCCACGTCCTTGCCGTTGGATTCCATGTCCATCTGCTGGAGGAACGCCGGGAAGCGGTGCAGGTACTGGTCATACGGCAGGATGGCGATGCATTCCGCATCCCAGAAATTGCGGTACCAGATGCCGAGCAATGCCATCAGGACCGGGATATTCTTGTCCAGCGGCATCTCGCGGAAATGCTTGTCGGCGGCGTAGCCTCCATCCAGCAGCTTCCTGAAATTCTCAAAACCCACCGCCATGCAGATGGAGAGGCCGATGGCCGACCACAGCGAATAGCGCCCGCCGACCCAGTCGCGGAACGGGAACATGTTGTCTTCGGCGATACCGAAGGCTTTAACCGCCTCCGCGTTGGTGGATAGCGCGCAGAAATGTTTGGATACCGCGTCCGCGCTGCCCAGCTTTTCGACCAGCCATGCCTTGGCGGCACCCGCATTGGCCATCGTTTCCTGCGTGGTGAAGGTCTTGGAGGCGACGATGAACAGGGTTTCTTCGGCGTTGATAGCCTTCAGCGTCTCGGCAAGGTGCGTGCCGTCGACGTTGGAGACGAAATGCATGTCGATATGCGGCGCGGTGTAAGGTTTCAGCGCTTCACACACCATATATGGGCCGAGGTCCGACCCGCCGATGCCGATATTGACGATATGTTTCAGCTTCTTTCCCGTATATCCCTTCCACTTTCCGGACCGCACGGCATCGGAAAACTTCTCCATGTGTTTCAGGACATCGTGAATGAACGGCATGACGTCTTCGCCGTCTACCATCACGGCGGCGCCGATGGGCGCGCGCAAGGCTGTGTGAAGGACGGCGCGGCCTTCGGTCGTGTTGATTTTCTCACCGGAAAACATCTTCTCGCGCCATTCCTCGACCTTGGCCTCTTTTGCCAGCGCGACGAGCTTTTCGATCGTCTTTTCCGTGATCCGATTCTTGGAGTAATCGAACAGCAGGCCCGGCCCTTTTACGGTGAATGTATCGAACCGTTTTTGAT
>JBDHTU010000012.1:0-20325 GCA_039808805.1 Micavibrio sp. | reverse complement strand
TTGTCGAACACGGCTTCGTTCACCGCCCCATCCGCATATTATAAAACCCCCGTACCGGGGGCTTTATAATATGGCGGTGGGCGGCTGCCAAAAAGCGAGATTGCTCTCTGATTATCTCGTTATTCCGCAACAATTTTTCAATTTCGCTGCACATGTTCATTAAGAATCTTGCGCAGCCTTACTCTTGATTTTCACTGAACAAAAAATGGCTGCCGCCGATACCGACAGTTTTTGATGCTACGTTTTTTTGTGGCCGACGTCCAGCACCATCCTATGCGGAATGCAAAAGCTTAATTCCAATGGAGGCCATCACACAAAAAGCGACAATGACAATTGGTGATACTTTCCATCGTTCCAACAGGAAGAAGCTGCTGACGGAAATCACAACGTCAGTTGTTTCCAAGATTGCCGTTTTCAAAACAGGGTCGTAAAGTGCCGCTCCCAAAATGCCGACGACGGCGGCGTTAATTCCCGCCAGTGCGCCTCGCGCTGAAGGATGCTTGCTCAACCATTGCCACAAAGGAATGCCCGCAAGCGCAGTCAGTATTCCAGGCAGAAAAATAAACACTAAGGCGGCCACACTCCATAAAAGCGTTGACCCTCCGGAGGGAGTTGCCATTGCCCCCAAGTAAGCTGATAGGGTAAATAAAGGCCCTGGAATAGCCTGCGCCATGCCATATCCAGCGAGAAAAATATCGTCTGTAATCATTCCCGTAGGTACCATGGCATCCCGCAAGAGGGGCAAGACGACATGGCCGCCGCCGAATACAAGTGAGCCAGAACGGTATGATACATCGATAAGATGCGTAAAACCGCCAGGCAATATATAATTTATGGCGGGCAGTGCCGCCAAAAGAAGAAAGAATAGCGAGCAAGAGATTAACGCCACGCGTCTCTTAACAAGGGATGATTGAGTGCCAGGAATTGGCTGCACCTCTCGGCATAGCCGCCAGCCTGCCATGGCACCCAGCGCGATCACCATGATTTGCGCAAATGCGCCGCCAATCAACAAAAGAACAACTATCCCCGCCAATGCAATTCCAGCGCGCGAACGGTCGGGGCAAAGGCGAGCCGCCATGCTCCAGACAGCTTGGGCGACAATGGCGACTGCGACAAGTTTTAACCCATGGAGCGTTGCATCCATCCAAGGGCCGTGTGTCTGCGGAGAAAAGATAGCAAATGTGTATAAAATGGCCGCAGACGGTAAAGTGAATCCGATCCAGGAGAGAAGCGCTCCCAACCACCCAGCTTTTTGCAGACCGATCAAAAAATTGACCTGACTGCTGGTTGGTCCTGGCAAAAGCTGACACAGGGCGACCATGTGCGAATATTCTTCATGGCTTATCCAGCGTTTTTTCTTAACGTAAGCATGTTCAAAATAACCGAGATGCGCGATAGGGCCGCCGAAAGATGTCAATCCCAGATGCAGGGATGTCAGAAAAACAGACCATGCTTGTTTCATGATTGCGGCGTCTCCAATGAACAAAAAATTAGCGCCATTTCTCGTAGCTGTCTCTTTAGATTGTGGTTTTTAATATCTTACCGCATAGAATAAATATGTCCATGAGTGTTGACATTTCTTTATATGTCCATCATATTGGAAATATGGACATACAAGAAGCCCTTATCGCCTTTGATGCGCTTTCGCAAGAGACCCGCCTTCAGGTCTTTCGGCTGTTGGTGGAATGCGGCCCCGATGGCGCACCTGCCGGAAAGATTAGCGAAAGGCTTAAGATTCCCCATAACACGCTCTCCTTCCATCTGGGCCACATGAGCAACGCCGACTTGATTTTATCCCGCCGCGAAGGGCGTTCAATAATTTACAGTGCCAATTTCGAGTTTTTCACGGGTCTGATCCGTTTCATGGTCGAGGATTGCTGCCGCGTTGAATTCGCCAGCATCCGCGCAGGAAAGAAAAAGGGATCATCTGTAATCGAGCTTGCGAACTGCTGCCAGCCCAAAAAGGAGAAGAAATCATGAAACTTTCAGAAGTGAAGCAGTCCCTTGGTGATATGCCAGCTGTGAATTTTAAACTACCGGACGGATCGTATGTGCCGCAACATTTCCATGTTACAGAAGTTGGGCTGGTCACGAAGCATTTCATTGATTGCGGTGGCGTAGAGCGCACGGAGAAGGTTGTGAACTTTCAACTCTGGGAAGCCAGTGATTACGACCACCGCCTTGCACCGCAGAAATTTCTACATATCCTGAATGTTTCCAAGAAGGTTCTGGGCGATGCCGATAACCTAGATATTGAAATTGAATACCAACAAAGTACGATTGGTAAATTTGGCCTTGAGTTTGACGGCAAAGATTTCGTCTTGAAACCAAAGCAAACCGCATGTCTGGCACAGGATGTGTGTGGCATTCCGCCAGAGAAAATGCCCGCCAAAGCGGCGTCCTGCTGTTCTCCTAAAGGAGGATGTTGCTAATGACCCAGCGCGTCCTCGTTCTTTGCACTGGAAACTCTTGCCGCTCCGTGATGGCAGAGGCTTTATTCAATCACCTTGGAAAAGGGGATATTGAGGCTGTCAGCGCAGGCAGCAGTCCGGCTGGCTATGTTCATCCAAAGTCGATTGAAACCTTGAGACGCCATGGCATCGACGCTGGCGCGCCCCGCAGTAAATCGTGGGACGAGTTCGCCGGACAGAATTTCGATCTTGTCGTGACCGTTTGCGATGCCGCCGCTGCCGAGAGCTGCCCTGTGTTTCTTGGCCCCGTCAAAAAACTGCATTGGAGTACGCCCGATCCGGCCAAGGCCGCAGGCACAGATGAACAGATCGAATCTGCCTTCGACGAAGCCTTTATCATGTTGAAAGATCGTATTGAGGATTATCTCAGTGGTCACGCTTAATTCATTCGATTTAAAACGACGGCTTTTTTCAGAGTGGCTTGGCACGGCAATTCTGGTTGCCGTCGTAGTCGGCTCCGGCATCATGGGAGAGAATCTCGCGAATGGAAACGCAGCCATAGCTCTTCTTGGTAATACATTGGCGACGGGAGCTGTGCTTGCAGTCCTGATCTTGATTTTTGGCCCAATATCTGGCGCACATTTTAATCCAGTCGTCAGCCTTTCATTTGCTCTGCAACGCAAGTTGCCGTGGCTGGAATTTCTGGTTTATATAATAGTGCAGATTATTGGCGGCGTAGCTGGCACCATACTTGCCCATATCATGTTCGGTTTTCCCCTTATTGAATCCTCAGCGCATGTGCGAACGGGTATTGGTGTCTGGACGGGAGAGGCTGTCGCGTCATTCGGTTTGTTGGCCACCATTCTGGGATGTCTACGAAATCGTCCAGAATCCGTACCTTACGCCGTTGGTCTGTTCATCACTGCTGGATACTGGTTCACGTCATCAACCTCGTTCGCCAATCCTGCCGTGACCATCGCGCGGGCGCTGACGGACACATTCTCCGGCATCAGACCAAATGATGTGGGCGGGTTCATCATCGCACAGACCATTGGCGCTTTGTTGGCCACATCTGTATTTAGGTGGCTTTTACAGCCGAGGAACCCTCAATAACCGTGCTTTAGCCCCCATTCAATACTTCTAATCCTGGCAAGTTTAGAGAAATCAGAGGAATATATATTTCTATAAATTATCAGCGCTTTAGGGAATTGCATAAGGAAATCATGCGAATAGACGCTTTATTTTAAGAAAGTTAAGGACTATATTATATACTATGAGAATGCGGAAATGGATCAGCTTCATCGTGATTCTGGCGTTCGTCGTAACGACGATCCCGTCCATTTCCCATGCCGCGATGTCCCATGATGGCGGCGCTGCCGTTGTAAAATCCGAACAAGCGAGTGCGCCAACGCATGAAGGCTGCGCGGGTCACAACGGGCAAAAGCAAGACGCTCAGAAAACTGCCGAAAAGAAAGACACCTCCGGCAAGCCCTGCTGCGATGGCAAGACATGCAAATGCATCGGCAGTTCCTGCAACGGATCGGCTAAAGTTTTCGGGTCAAACAGCTTTGGTTTGGCCTCTCCCCGCGCGGTAAAGGCTCCGTTCTCCTTTGAAGAGACGATTGCCGTTTCCGACTTTTACTCCCGCATAAAACGCCCTCCACGGGCTTAAATCCTCTGCTTTGAACGCGCTCTTCGTCCGCGCTGGACGGGTGCGCCTTTACGTCAGCCATTTAAAAGGATTTGAGTCATGCGAACACATCATCTATGGATGATGGCGTTGGCGGGGATGATAGCGATAGCGGCCCCAGCACACGCCAAAACATCCGAATATAATCTGGTCATCGAGCGCCAGCCCGTGAATATCACAGGGAAAAGCATCGAAAAAATTACCGTCAACGGAAGTCTTCCGGCCCCGACCTTGCGTTTTAAGTTGGGCGACGAGGCCGTGATCCACGTCACTAATAAAATGGATAAGGACAGTTCGATTCACTGGCACGGGCTTCTTTTGCCAGGAGAGATGGATGGGGTTCCGCATTTTAACGGCTTTCCAGGCATCCGCCCAGGCGAAACCTTCACCTATCGCTTCCCGCTGCGCCAGACCGGAACGTACTGGTACCACGCGCACTCTGGCGGTCAGGAACAGGACGGACTTTACGGATCGCTGATTGTCGACCCAGCGGGGAAAGACCCAATCCGCGCCAACCGTGACTATGTGATCGTTCTTTCGGATTTCACCGATGAAGAGTCGGGCGAGATCATGGGCAATCTGAAAAAGTCGTCTGATTATTACGCTAATGCGCGCCTGACGATCGGAGATTTTTTCAAGGATGTCGACAAGCGCGGCTTTTCTAAAGCATGGAAGGATGCCAAAGACTGGGGTGACATGCGCATGATGCGCACCGATCTTGCCGATGTTACGGGATACACCTTCCTTGTGAATGGCAAATCGCCCGAACAAAACTGGACAGGCACTTTCAAACCAGGTGAGCGCGTTCGCCTCCGCTTTATCAACGCCTCCGCCATGTCATTCTTTGATGTGCGCCTTCCTGGGCTGAAGCTGAATGTTGTCCAATCGGACGGGCAGAATATCGAGCCGTTAAAGGTCGATGAATTCCGCTTTGCACCCGCCGAGACCTACGATGTGGTCGTCACGCCGCAGGACGACAAAGCCTATACCATCGTGGCAGAGCCGATTGACCGCACAGGCTTTGCGCTGGGTACGCTGGCACCGCGCGAAGGTATGAGGGGCGAAATGCCGCAACAGCGCCCGCGCGCCTTGCTCACAATGGGCGATATGGGCATGGAAGGCATGGAGGATATGGTCATGACGCCTGAAGACATGATCAGCGGCTGGAAAAAGGCCGGAACGCCTGCAGGTCAGAAAATGCTGGATTATGCAGATCTCCGCTATGCGGGCATCCAAAAAGATACGCGCCAACCGGAGCGCATCATTGATGTCCGCCTCGGCGGCAACATGGAGCGTTACATCTGGACGATCAATGGCAAGAAATTCTCCGATCATCCGGAGCCGATCCGCCTAAAATATGGTGAACGGGTACGCTTAAGTTTTACAAACGAAACCATGATGGCGCATCCGATGCACCTTCACGGCATGTTTGTTCAACTTGAAAATGGTCAGCCAGCGGAAAAACTTCCCAACAAGCACACTGTCATTATCGAGCCAGGAAAATCCTACTCCGTCCTCGTGACAGCGGACGAGATTGGCGAATGGGCTTTCCATTGCCATCTGCTCTATCACATGGCGTCCGGCATGATGACCAAGGTCGTGGTGGCAAAACTCGACCCGCAAGACATGCCTCCGGCGCAATCTGAACAACCCGAAACAAATGGAGGCGCACATGCACACCATTAAAACCTTTGCTTTGGTAACGGCTCTGGTCGCTCTGGTGGCCACCAGCGCACGCGCAGAAGATGCAGGCCACGATATGGAGAAAGAACATGGTGGCCAGATATTTCATATGTTCCGTTTGGAAACCGATTACGGCGGTAGCAAGGATGGCGGTGTCGCCTCTTGGGACTTGGACGGCTGGGTTGGCACCGACGAAAACAAACTCTGGCTGAAAAGCGAGGGCGAGCATAAGGACGGCAAAATGGAAGACGCCGAGTTTTGGGCGCTTTACAGCCGCAACGTCGCCACCTTCTGGGATGCCCAAGTTGGTGTTAGGTATGATATCGAACCGACATCGACCGCCTACGCGGTGATCGGGGTCAACGGTCTTGCGCCGTATTTCTTTGAAACCGAAGCCCATATCTTTATCAGCGAAAAGGGCGATGTCAGCGCAAAGCTGCATCAAGAGAATGATCTTCTTTTGACGCAGAAGCTGATCCTGCAGCCCTATGCGGAAATCAATCTTTCCGCGCAGGACGTGCCTGAGCGCGATATAGGAGCGGGCTTGGTAGACGGAAAAATCGGTCTCCAGACCCGATACGAATTCACCCGAAAATTCGCACCCTATGTGGACGTCCACTATGGACGGAAATTCGGTGAAACCTCTTCCATTGCAAAAGGCAATGGCGAGGACAACGACGAACTCATCGGCGCAATAGGGTTGCGTCTGATGTTTTAACACTTTCATGTTCAACCAAAGGAGAAAACCATGAAAAAACTGATGCTCACCGCCGCGCTGGTCATGCTGGCCAGTCCGGCATTTGCCAAGGAATATACGATCAAGGAAGTCAGCGATCCTGCTGGCAACAAACCGTATTATTTTTCACCCGATAAACTGACGATCCAGCCTGGTGACACCGTTACGTTCGTCAACGTCCAGGAAGACATGCACGATGTCATGTTCGTCGAAGTCCCCAAGGGCGTCGATGAAATGATCATGAGTCCGATGCATGAAAAGGAAGGCGACAAGTTTTCCTACACCTTCACCGTTCCTGGCACCTACAACTTTCATTGCCATCCGCATGAGGCGCTTGGCATGAAAGGCACATTGGTTGTCGGGCAAGCATCCAAGCCAGGTGAAACCGTGAAAATGGATCACCACAAAATGGGTGAAAAAGCGGAAGGGAAACACGCTGACGCCGCCGCTCCGGCTGATGCGAAAGCTATTCCGGCAACGGGCAAGATCAACAGCGTCGATGCATCCACAGGGTCGGTCAACGTGACCCATGATCCAATCAAGGCGCTGGGCTGGCCGAAGATGAAGATGGAGTTTTCGGTCGCAAAAGGCGTCGATCTCTCCGGTCTTAAAGCTGGCGATGCCGTGAACTTTTCGCTCAAACCCGAAGGCGAGGACAATTATGTCGTCGTCAAGATTAACAAAGCCAATTAAGGGAGACGATCATGAAGAAAATTCTTTTGATTCTGGCCTTGGCATTGTTCGCCCTCCCTGCGTTCGCGCAGGGAGGTGGCGATGCCACAGCCGCCCTGACACCCATCAAGTCGGAATATGTTTGCATGGTGAACAATGCGGCTTTTGATAAGCCGCAGATTCCGGTCGAGGTGAACGGGAAAACCTACTATGGGTGCTGCCCCATGTGCAAAGAGCGCCTCGCAAAGGACACCAACGCCAGAATGGCAACCGATCCCGTGAGTGGTAAAAGTGTAGACAAGGCCGAAGCGGTTATCGGCAAAGCGCCGGATGGGTCGGTGTATTATTTTGAGAGCGAGGCGAATATGAAGCAATATAAAATCGTTTCGACTTCTCCCGATCATGACCACAAGCAATAAGGAGAAGGATATGAAACGCTTTAACTTCATAATTCTTCTAGCCTGTGCCGGATGGATCGGCGCAGGCGGGATCGCGGAGGCCAAGCCGATTTCTTACGTCGGCGGCACAATGGTGATGCAGGAAAACGACGAAACAGGACATACGCTCTCGCTTGATTATACCGTGTCGCCTGAATATGCCGTCGGCCTTTATGCCAAAAAGGAAGAAGGCGGCAAGAATGATATGACGACCGTAGGGCCGCAAGTGAATGTGCTGATCAAACGGTGGAACCTGCCGGATGGTCAGGGCAATATCTTCAATATGACAGGTGCTGGCGTATCCGTCATGGACGGGGAAACCGAGCCAAGTGTGTGGACAGGCATTCTGGCCGACTATGAAACCCGCCGCATCTTTACATCCTATGAAGCGCGGCTGATGTATGCCAACGACATTGAAACCTCGCTGTGGCAGCGTGCGCGGGTTGGTGTTGCGCCTTATGTCGGCAACTATGATGACTTGCATACCTGGCTGATGCTTCAGGTCGATCATCATCCAATGAAGGATGACACACTCGTTGTCACGCCGCTGGTACGCTTTTTCTATCATACAACCCTGATAGAAGCCGGATACAGCAGCAACAACAAAGCCATGTTCAACTGGGTCTTGCAATTTTAAAGGAGAAAACCATGCGTAAATTTCTGATGACAACGGCGATTTTGATCGCACTATCGACTTCAGCCTATGCAGAAACCATCGAGGCAGGCGTCAATGGTCTTGTCTGTTCATTCTGTGCCACTGGTATAGAGAAAACATTCAAGAAAGAAGCGGCGGTGGATACGGTCAAAGTCGATCTCGACGCAAAACTGGTCACGATTCACACCAAGGAAGGCCAGACGCTTGATGACAAAACCATTACGTCCCTGATTAACGACGCCGGATTTACAATTACAAATATCAAGAGGGAAAAATGAGAAAGCTGCATGATCATGTTCTGCCGACCCTGACGCTTTTTGGCTCTCTCGGCACCTTGCTGTGCTGTGCGTTGCCTGCGCTTCTTGTCTCGCTTGGCGCGGGCGCAGCAGTGATTGGCCTTGTCAGCACCTTTCCGCAATTGATCTGGCTGTCTGAGCATAAGGTCGGGCTGTTTATTTTTGCGGGGGCAATGTTACTGGCATCGGGCGTTAGCCGCTATATGACCCGCAACGCGCCATGTCCGATAGACCCCAAGGAGGCGCAGGCATGCAAACGGCTGCGGCGCATCAGTAGTGGCATTTTCTACTTTTCGCTGATGGTCTATACTGTCGGCTTCTTCTTTGCGTTTCTGGCAAAATATTTAATCTAAAAAGGAGGATGTTATGGAAGACGACAAAAACTGCGCGCACGAACATAAAGGCTTTCTTGGCCACTTTCTGTCTTGGAAAGGCTTTGTCTTTACCCTGGTTCTGGCGGGCCTCAGCTACTATTTGCTGACCCAGCACCTCGAACATCTTGCGGTGGCCTTACCATACCTATTTTTACTGGCATGTCCGTTGATGCATATTTTTGGCCACAACCATGGACACAAGCATTCGAACGATAAGGAATAAGATGATGACGCAGCAGCATGATCACGGGCATCACCACCACAGCACGACGTCGGATCATCATCCGGCAAAGGAACATCATGCCTGCTGCACGCATCAGTCAAAGGTTTCCAAGGCTTCCCTCGTTTTAGAAACAGGGGCTACGACAGTTTATGTTTGCCCCATGCATCCACAGGTGCGGCAGATCGGCCCTGGATCATGCCCCATCTGCGGCATGGCGTTGGAGCCGGAGGTGTCGACAGGCGAAGAAGGCCCTAGCCATGAATTGACCGACATGACCCGCCGCTTCTGGATCGGCGTGGTTTTGACGCTGCCCGTGTTTGCGCTTGAGATGGGAGCGCACCTGACGAACCTGCATTTTGTAACGGGTTCTGTTTCTAATTTGATCCAGATGGCGTTGGCCACTCCCGTTGTGTTGTGGGCCGGATGGCCGTTCTTTGCGCGTGGTTGGGCGTCCATCGTTTCTCGCAATCTCAATATGTTTACTTTGATTGCCATCGGGACAGGTGTCGCGTGGCTTTACAGCATGGTGGCCACCTTTGTCCCGACGGCCTTTCCTGAAGGTTTCCGCCGTATGGATGGTTCAGTTCCGGTTTACTTTGAGGCTGCTGCCGTCATCACCGTTCTTGTCCTTTTAGGACAGGTTTTGGAATTGCGCGCGCGTGAGAAAACGGGCGGTGCTATCCGTGCGCTTCTGAACCTTTCTCCGAAGATTGCCCGCCGTATCAACCAGGACGGCACGGAAGAAGATGTGCCGCTGAATCACGTTCATGTGGGCGATCATCTGCGGGTGCGTCCTGGCGAAGCTGTTCCCATCGACGGGGTCATTGTCGAGGGCAAGAGCGCCATAGATGAATCGATGGTCACGGGCGAGTCCATGCCTTCGGTGAAGGAAAATGGCGCAAGTGTCATCGGCGGGACAATGAACCAGACAGGTGGCTTCATCATGCGTGCTGAGCGCGTGGGTGGCGACACTATGCTATCGCGCATTGTGCAGATGGTGGCCGAGGCTCAACGCAGCCGCGCGCCTATCCAGCGCATGGCTGACCATGTTTCTGCATGGTTTGTACCTGTCGTCATGCTTGTAGCTGTCGCAGCGTTCCTGGTCTGGGCAGCATTTGGCCCATCTCCAGCTTTTAGCTACGGCCTGATCGCGGCGGTGAGCGTCCTGATCATTGCATGCCCTTGTGCCTTGGGCTTGGCCACGCCCATGTCGATCATGGTGGGCGTAGGCCGTGGTGCGCAGGCTGGTGTTTTGATTAAAAATGCCGAGTCTCTCGAACGCATGGAAAAAGTCGATACGCTAGTTGTCGATAAAACCGGAACGCTGACGGAAGGCAAACCAAGGGTTACAAAAATTGTTGCCGAAGGCTTGTCTGAAGATGATCTGCTTTCCTTTGCCGCTTCGTTGGAACAGCCGAGCGAACACCCGCTGGCGCATGCCGTCGTGGTCGCCGCACAGGAAAAAGGCCTGACCATCGCCAAAGCCGAGGACTTCGATTCTCCGACAGGAAAAGGCGTTGTCGGCAAGGTGAATGGCCGTGCCGTGGCACTCGGTAATATCAAGATGATGACCGAGTTGAAGATCGATGTTTCCCATCTCGAAAAACAGGGCGACGAGCTGAGACAAGATGGTGCAACCGTTATCTTTGCTGCTTTGGATGGCAAGGCTGCCGGATTGGTGGCTATTGCAGATCCGATCAAGGAAACGACCCCGCAAGCCATCAAGGAATTACGGGCTGCCGGAATTCATGTGGTGATGCTGACGGGTGATAATAAAACAACGGCCTTGGCTGTTGCCCGTAAGCTGGGGATTGACGAAGTGGAAGCGGAAGTATTGCCCGAAGATAAAAGCCGCATCGTCAAAGAGCTGCGTGACAAAGGTCGTGTGGTCGCCATGGCTGGTGACGGTACGAATGACGCTCCCGCTCTGGCTGCCGCCGACATCGGTATTGCCATGGGGACAGGCACGGACGTTGCCATGGAGAGCGCAGGCATCACGCTTCTGCGCGGCGACCTGATGGGCATAGCAAAGGCACGAATCCTTTCAGAAGCTGTGATGAGCAACATTCGTCAGAACCTGTTCTTCGCGTTTGCTTACAACGTAGCAGGCGTGCCGGTGGCCGCTGGCGTGCTGTACCCCGTGTTCGGCCTGTTGCTCAGTCCCATTATTGCGGCAGCGGCGATGGCGCTCAGTTCTGTTTCCGTGATTGCAAACGCATTAAGATTAAAAAGAACCCATATTTAGGTTGAAATGCTAATGGTCATGCATCTCCGGCCATAAGCTGGGTACTTAGCGGTAGCGCTCGGACAACATCCTGAAAGATTTGAGTTTGGCGATGCTGTGCTTGACGCGGACGCGGAAACGGCTGAGGTCGTGGTTATGTACCCTTAACAAAGATTCAACGCAATCCCAAGACTTTTGCATCGGGTCTACTGACTTTATAATAATGTAAATAGTTTCTTGTGTTTAACTGTGTCGGCTAGCGTATGGTTGTTCAATGAGGCCAGAAAGGCTTGCTTCGCATCAAATAAATAATGCTTGAGCTGGCAGGCGCTGGCGATGCGGCATGTGTTTGTGTCTTTGTTGAAACATTCGACGATATCCATGTTCGGCTCCAGCGCCCGCACCAGATCACCCAGCTTCAGCTTATCTGCGCGGTGCGCCAGTTTAACGCCGCCACCTTTGCCCTTGCTGCTGTCAATATAACCAAGCTGTGCCAAGTGATGCACGACTTTGACCAGATGGTTGCGCGATATGCCGTAATGCTCGGCAATCTCCCGCACGCTGCAACGTCGGTCGGTATGAGCGGCGAGGTACATCAGGCTGCGCAGGCCGTAATCTGTAAAGATGGTCAGTTGCATAAAAAGCCGATCATTCTGTTATTGACTCTCATAGCATAGGTTATAATATGCATGATAGATACATATTAAGGAGAAACGTCCATGCTCAACGAGAAAACCATCCAAATCGTTAAATCCACCGCCCCCATTCTGCAAGAGCATGGCGAAACCCTGACCAAGCATTTTTATAAGCGCATGTTCAGCCATAATCCTGAAGTTGCGCCATTCTTTAATCCCACCAACCAGACCGCTGGCAAGCAGCAACGCGCACTGGCAGGAGCGATTGCAGCTTATGCCGCCAATATCGATAATCTGGAGGTTCTGGGCGGTGCGGTTGAGCTGATCGCCCAAAAACACGCCTCGCTGATGATCAAGCCGGAGCATTATCCGATTGTCGGTGAAAACCTTCTGGCATCCATCCGCGAGGTGCTGGGCGAAGGCGCAACCGATGACATCATCAACGCCTGGGCTGAGGCCTATGGCTTTCTGGCCGACATCCTGATTGGTCGTGAAAAGCAGATTTACGATGAGAACGCCAAGAAGCCAGGAGGCTGGGAAGGCTTCAAGTCTTTCCGCGTTATTCGCAAAGAAAAAGAAAGCAGCAATATCACTTCGTTCTATCTGGTTGCCGCCGACGGTGCGCCGCTGCCCGCGTTTAAACCTGGGCAATATATCACCGTCCGCGCACAAACGCCGAACGGATCGACCACCATGCGCAACTACAGCCTATCCGACAAGCCAAGGCAGGATCACTTCCGTATCAGCGTCAAGCGTGAGGTTCCGCCAGAGGCCAATACACCCGCTGGATATGTTTCCAATATGCTCCATGACCAGATTGACCTGGGCAGCACCATCGAGATCGCACCTCCGTGCGGCGAGTTCTTCCTCGATGTGACCGAACAACACACCCGTCCGCTGGTCTTGTTGGCGGCGGGTGTTGGCATCACGCCGATCCACAGTATCTTGCTGGCAGCTCTCGATGCCTTCCCAGAGCGTGAAATCGTGTTTGTCCATGCAAGCCTGAATGAGGATGTGCAGGCCTTCCGCGCCAGCTTTGATACGCTTGCGCAGAAACACAAAAACCTGAAAGCCTATTACCGTTACAGCGATGCGCCACAATCCGGTGTTACACGCACCGGCAACGCCAGCACCGGCTTTGTTACGGCGGAATACCTGGAATCCTTGCTGCCAGGGCGCGATGCGGATTATTACTTCTGCGGCCCCCAGCCGTTCATGGTTGCGCTCTACCATGGCCTGATGCAATGGGGCATTCCTGCGTCACAGGTGCATTTTGAGTTCTTCGGCCCGCGTCAGGAGCTTGAACGGGCGGCGTAACCAATGGCCACGCGCACCATCCTGTTGGAACGAGTCTATGACGGTGTCCACCAGAAAGGTTATCGCGTTCTGGTGGACAGGCTCTGGCCGCGCGGTGTGACGAAAGAGCGCGCTGCTTTGGATGAATGGTGTAAGGAACTTGCACCCAGCCCAGCATTAAGAAAGTGGTTCGGTCACAAGCCGGAACGCTGGGCAGAGTTTCAGAAAAAATACGAACATGAATTAACGAGCTGCGCAGCTGCAGCCCGTGCCCTGTTGCATCGTGCTAGCCGCAAGAAACTGGTTCTTGTTTATGGCGCAAAGGACAAAGAACATACACACGCCCTTGTCCTGAAGAAATATCTCCTCAATCTTTCTGAAGAAGATGATGGGCCTGTGGATGTGGCATCGCCCGTGTGCTACGCGACAGACTTTGATAGGTCACGTTAAATTCTAGGCTTGAAGACTCCAGTTTCCGCGTATACTTGGCCTTTCTTATTTTTATGCATCTATCGCGTTGGTTTTCCAAATATCCTGCGCCAAGGCCATGAGCAGTGTGTGACGCTTGTCGATGGCGGCAGCATCCCATGTCGGGAACGCGGCCAGTTTTTCGTTGATCCGCGACACCGAGCTGTTTTGCCCGATGGTGGCCAGTTCTGCCATGGAACGGGTCAGGTAGTTGTTGCAATCGCGGTAGATTTTGAGTTTCTCGGTATAGAAATTGTTGCCCGCGATGATGTTATGGGGCTTTTCCAGCAGAGTCAGGTTGCCAAGGCGTGTTTTATAGTCGTCATACAAGGCTTCGGGGTTTCCTGCCGCCCATGCCGCGCGCAACTCGTCGGTTGGCGTGTCAGGCAGAATATGCTCGATCTCCAGCGTCGTGTATGGCTCAAGGCTGCCAGGGACTTTTACGCCGCTGAAAGCCAGATCGACGTGCTGCGCCAGCCGTGCCAGCAGATAGCGGGTGCGGTATTGCTGCATGGAATACAGCGAGAAGCGTTTGAGGGCATCGGACAATTCCTGTGCCTTGCCGTCCATGTTCTTTTGGAAATGCTCGGCGACGAAGGCGTTGATTTTTGCCTTTTGCGCGGCGGCGTCGCCAAGAGCGGCAATGCCGCGCATCTCGTCGGCCCAGGTTGAGAAATTCTTTTCCAAATCCTTCGTCGGGGTCTTGGTGAAGATGTAATAGAACAGGAAGCTCTCAAGCTGCGTAACAAAATGGTCGAAGAGCGGCTTGGGCAGCGGGGCCGCGGCCAGCAGCAACACATAGTGCAAGCTGAATGCGCCGCCCGCCAGCCGTTTCAGGCTGTCCATAGCAAGGCTCGGCTTGCCGTCATTCCCAAGGCCGTCCGTGAAGTTGATGTAATGCTCGACGTTGCGGATGACCTTGCGCACGAATTCAAAGGGCTTGCCCGCGTAATCGCAGAGCGCCGCGTTGTCCTTGTTGATGAACCAGTCGTAGATTTTATCTTCGTAGATGACGCTTTCGCCTTTTTCATTTTTGACCGGATAATTGGCCATCAGGAAATAGCGCAGGAAGCGGAGCGGTTTCTCTTTTCCTTTTTCAAGCGGACTGGTGATCTTCTTCCATTCGTCTTTGAGCTTGGAAAACTGGTCGGGCGTCACTTGCGTAAAGAGAAGGTTTTTCAGCAAATCCATCGAATTCAGGCCGACTCCGCGCTCGTTGATCGTCTCGAAGATTTTGAGCGCGCTGCTGACGTCCGTGGAAATCTGGATGAACACGACGTTGGTGGCTAGGTAAAACCAGTATTTCTTGAGCTTGGCGACATCGTCGTAGTTGTCCTGCAGATAACGGTACAGGGTCGCGTAGGCATTGACGAGATTTTCCAGCGATCCGAAGCTGGTGATGCCCGCCGCCATGATGCCGGAGCGCACGGCCATGGGTTCGCCGTTGATCTCCACCAGCTTGGCCATGACTTCGCTGGCATTCTCATAGCGCGGATCCAGCTTGAGGCGAGTTTCAATGCCGCTGCTGGTGGTGTAGCTGTCGCAAATCAGACGGTTGAGGAGCTGGGCTTCCGGTTCCTTTTGCAGCAAATGCCGCAGGGCGCAGAGCAGCAGGAAAAACGTCGTTAGGCGCTGCTGGCCGTCGATGACTTCGTATTGGCTTTTCTGCTCTGTGGGCGAGACCAGCACCGTGCCGATGAAATATTCCCGCGTCGAGCTGGTGTCGATCTGCTCGTTAATATCCTCAAGGAGCTGGTTGACCTCTTTGTCCGTCCAGACGTATTCACGCTGGTAGTCAGGAATGATGTAGAAACACTCCCTAAAGGCTTCTTCGATGCTGTATTTGTGATTCTCTATGCGAGCCATATTTCCTCTTACCGATGTTGTCCTTTAATAGCTCATTTATCGATAATTTCATAGCTTCCAGTCTTCCGCGACCCGACAAAACGGATTTTTCCGGCCTCCTTCAACCCCTCCATGTCGCGGCGGGCGGTTTTCAAGGCCACGTCGAAATGCCCCGCTATATCTTCCGCGCTAGCCTCGTTTTTGCGTCGGAGTAGAATCAAAAACCATCTTTGGCGTTCGTTCAGCGATTTTATAGGGACATTTATAGGGACATTTTTCGCGGTGTTTTTGGCCTTTTGGGGAGGCGTTTCCGGCTCCGGCGCGTCCGCCAGGGCGTGGTGCGAAAGCAGCCGGAAAGCGTCCCACAAATCCTCCCCGCCGATCTGCACCAGGATGAATTTCAGGATGCTGGGCGACGACCTGGCCAAGAGCAATAAATGGCCGGAAGATGGTGCGTTTCTGGCCTCGTACCAGTTTTTGATCGCCCGCAGATTGGCGTTGGTCAGTTGACCGATCTGCTTGATCGCGGAGGTGCTTTCGCCGAAGTCGTGGCGCAACGCTGAGGCCACGATTTTCGCCAGTTCGTCGTCGGAGACGGCCTGCGGTTTGATTGGAAAAAGTCGGTCCTTTTTTGATCGGGACATTTGTTTCGCTCCTTGGTTATGATTCCAAAAGAGCGGTCATGCGGCGGGCGCGTGAGCAAAAGGTGTGTCGAAGACGGAAAGAATTGGCGGATGAACGGGCGGTATAATTCGGAGGGGGCGAACGACGGGCAACAGCGCCGCCGCGCGGCCATGTACGTCCGTATGTCGACCGACCACCAGAAATACTCGACCGAAAACCAAGCCGACGCGATCCGCGACTATGCCGAGCGTCGCCAGATTGACATCGTCAAGACCTACGCCGATTCCGGCAAAAGCGGCCTGAGCCTCGACGGACGGGACGCCCTTCAAAATCTGATTGCCGACGTGCAGTCGGGTTCCGCCGATTATAGCGTCATTCTCGTCCTTGACGTGACCCGTTGGGGACGGTTTCAGGATGCGGACGAAAGTGCATATTATGAATATCTCTGCCGCCGCGCGGGCATCGACGTCCAGTACGTCGCCGAACAGTTCGAAAACGACGGTAGCCCCGTGTCCACCATCGTCAAGGGCGTCAAACGTGCCATGGCTGGTGAATATAGCCGTGAATTATCAGGGAAGGTTTTTGCAGGGCAATGCCGCCTGATCGAGATGGGATTCCGCCAGGGCGGCCCAGCCGGATATGGTTTGCGGCGCGTACTGGTGGACGAACACCGCCAGCCCAAAGGCACGTTGAAGCGCGGCGAACATAAATCGCTGCAAACCGACCGCGTCGTCCTCGTCGCGGGGCCGGACGAGGAAATCGAAACCGTGCGCTGGATATACCGCGCCTTCACAGAGGAGGATTTGCAGGAAAGCGAGATCGCGGCGCGGCTTAACCAGAAAGGCGTCAAGACCGATCTTGGCCGCGAATGGACGCGCGGCGTTGTGCATACCATCCTCACCAACGAGAAATACATCGGAAACAACGTCTTCAACCGTCGTTCCTTCAAGCTGAAGAAACGTCGCGTGAACAACACGCCGGACATGTGGGTGCGCGCGGACGGCGTGTTCGAGGCTATTATCGAGGCACGTTACTTCTACACCGCCCAGGGCATCATCCGCGAACGCAGCCGCAGGTTTTCAAACGACGAAATGCTGACCAAACTGCGGGCATTACACGAAAAGCAAGGCTGGCTGTCAGGTATCTTGATCGACGAAACGGACGACATGCCCTCCAGCAGCGTTTACGCCCACCGTTTCGGCGGGTTGACGCAAGCCTACAAGCTCATCGGCTACGACCCTGGGCGCGATTTGCGTTATATCGACGACAACAAGCGGCTGCGCCGGATGTATCCGGAGGTGGTCGAAGGCGTGATCCGCAAGATCCAGGAATTCGGCGGCAAGGTTCACCGCGAGGTTTTGAACGACTTTTTGGTGGTGAACAACGAGATCAAGGTGTCGCTGGTGATCTGCCGCTGCGCCCAGACGCAGAGGGGCGGCAACCGTTGGAAGATCCAGCTCGATACGGGGCTGATGCCGGATATCACCATCGCCGTGCGCATGGAGGCGGACAACGTCCGGATCCTCGATTACTACCTGATCCCCGCGATCGACGTGGAGAACCCGCAGATCCGTCTGGCGGAGAACAACCATTTCTCGCTCGACGCATACCGTTTCGACGATCTTGAGCAATTTTTCATGATGGCAGAACGCGCTGCTTTGCCGGAGGTCGCATGACGAAGAAGAAAGGTACGCGCCCATCCGAAATCAAAATGGTGCCGATCGACAAGATCAATATCCTCAACCCGCGCGTTCGCAACCAGAAGGTATTTCTGGAGATCGCCACCAATATGACGCAAGTCGGCATGAAGCGTCCGATCACGGTGACGCCGAGCCGCGCCAAGGTCGACGAGAAGGAATACGATCTCATCTGTGGCCAGGGACGGATCGAGGCCTTCGTGGCCTGCGGTCAAACCGAAATCCCCGCGATCGTCATCGACGCCAGCGAGGAACAGGCGCTCATCATGAGCCTGGTCGAGAACCTCGCACGCCGCCAGCATCGCGCCAACGACCTTCTGCAAGGGATTGAGATCCTGCAAAAACAGGGCTACTACGCCCAGCAGATCGCCGACAAGACGGGACTGGCGCGCGACTACGTTATTGGCGTCTTGAATTTGATGGAGCGCGGCGAGGAACGACTTCTCTCCGCCGTCGAAGCTGGACATATGCCGATCACGCTGGCGATCCGCATCGCGGAGAACCCCGAAGACGAACAGCGCGCTCTGCACGAGGCGTATGAGAGCAAACAACTGCGCGGCAACCGTCTGTTGATGGCGAAAAAGCTGATCGATACGCGCAGAAGGCGCGGCAAGAGCTTCGCCGACGAGCGCGGGAAACGCCCCAAGCGCGATAAAGGCGACAAGGCTCTCACGGTGCAGGACATCATGAAGGTCTATCAGCGCGAGGTCGATCGTAAGCGTCTTTTAACGCGCAAGGCCGACGCCGTGTCCAACCGCATGCTGTTCGTGACCGAGGCGCTGCGCGAATTATTGCGCGACGAGCATTTCAGCACGTTGCTGCGTGCGGAAGGTTTGACGACACTCCCTAAACCGCTGGCGGGATTGATGGCGGAGAAAGGACACGGCCATGGCTAAACCGCCGCCGCAAAAACCCAAACTGCCCAAGGGCGAGATCAAGGCGGGTTTCGACCGCTCGACCGTCGATCTGCGGATCGATCAGCTGGTGTCGATCAAGATGGTGACGCCCGCCGCGCGCAAAAGCCCGAAATACCACCAGATCCTGGCTTCCATCCGCGAGGTCGGCATCATCGAGCCGCCCGTGGTCAGCCGCGATCCCAATACGCGCAACAAGTATATCCTGCTCGACGGCCATATGCGGGTCGAGGCGCTGAAGGAGCTGGGCGAAACGGAGGTGACGTGCCTGATCTCCACTGACGATGAAGCATTCACCTACAACAAGCACATCAACCGTTTATCGACGGTGCAGGAACATCGCATGATCCTGCGCGCGATCGAGCGCGGCGTGCCGGAGGCCAAGATCGCGGCGGCGCTCAACATCGACGTGCGCAGCATCGCCACCAGGCGTGATTTGCTCAACGGCGTTTGCGCGGAAGCCGCCGAACTGCTCAAGGACAAGATGGTGCCGATCGCCACGTTCCCGATCCTGAAACGCATGAAATCCTTCCGCCAGATCGAGGCCGCGACGCTGATGAACGACGCTGGCGTCTATTCCAGGACATATGCCCGCGCTCTTTTAGCGGCGACACCGAGGGATCAGCTCACCGATCCGGAGAAGCCGAAAAACATCAAGGGCCTCGACGAAGACCAGATGGCGCGCATGGAGAGCGAGATGGAAAGTCTTCAGCGCGAATATCGCCTCATCGAAGAAAACTACGGCAAGGACGTGTTGAACCTGACGCTGACCAAGGGCTATCTCGGCTCGCTCCTGGGCAACGCCAAGGTCGTGCGTTATCTGGCGCAAAACCATGCCGACATCCTGACCCAATTCCAGAAAATCGCCGACATCACGTCTCTGGCCAAGGAGACGGCGGCGTAAACGACTGAAGCGAGCGGCGCTCTGCCTATGCCCGTATGTTCATCCGGCCTATCGAGCGCGCTAAGGGGACCGAGACCCGTCAAGCGTCGGGACTGTGGGAGAAGCCGTCCGCCAAAGGCATATGACCTGGGCAGGACATGGAGCGATCACAGTGGCAGGGATGGCGGCGACCCCGTTCGGAGCCTGCCAGGCTGGCGGTCATAGGCCAGCCGATCGGCGTTTTTATAGGAAAATGGCCGAATGCGGGGCGCGGTCTTTCGATGGATGGCTTCAGATCGCGGAAGATCGCGCCAGTAAATTTGAATTAACTGACATCTTTTAATAAAGGGCTTCCGTATTTAGGGTTTTTAGTCTAAACCTAAACAACGCTTTTTTATATTCAGGGCAAGATTCGCCCAAAAGCGGGGCTTTTAGGGACGGACACAATGGCAAAAACGGCCACGAATACACGACTTGGAACCTACGTTTCCCGCAGCACGGCTGGGGAGGCTTACAAGTCCTATGTTCCGGCGGCGCTTCCCCCGCAGCCTGCCATCGACAT